>JAZNFB010000105.1:0-3381 GCA_045588895.1 Candidatus Flemingiibacterium sp. | reverse complement strand
GTCGTCTTGCCTGCACCCGTTGCTCCGACGAATGCTACCTTTTGTCCGGGTTCTGCGTAAACGGATACATCGTGAAGTACCGTTTTGCCTTCCTCATAACCGAAGTCCACCTCGGTAAGACGAACATCACCGCGAAGCTCTGTATACGTTACCGTTCCGTCGCTGTGCGGATGACGCCATGCCCATTTGCCGGTACGCTCGGTGGTTTCTGTAACATTTCCGTCTGCATCGATTTTTGCATTGACGAGCGTTACATATCCGTCGTCCACCTCACAAGTCTCATCCATGAGGTCGAATATACGCTTTGCACCTGCACCTGCCATTGCGATTGAGTTAAACTGCTGGGAAACCTGGTTAATGTTACCCGTGAATTGCTTTGTCATATTAAGGAAAGGAACGATGATGCTGATGCCGAATGTCGCTCCCGAAATGCTGATATTGGGCGCACCCGTTAAGAGAAGCAACATTCCAACGGTTGCAATAAGAACATAGAGCGTGTTACCGATGTTCATAATGATCGGACCCATCGTGTTCGCGTATGCGTTTGCGCGGTAGCTGTCCTCGTAGAGCGCATTGTTGATTTTATCAAAGTCAGCGTTACTTTCCGCCTCATGGCAGAACACCTTGATAACCTTCTGACCGTTCATCATCTCCTGAACAAAGCCCTCTGTTTTACCGATTGCCTGTTGCTGACGGATGAAATACTTCGCCGATCCTCCGCCTATTTTTTTCGAAACAAAGAGCATTGCAACAACGCCGAGCATAACAACGAGCGTCATCAGAATACTATACCAAAGCATGATACAGAAAACTACTGTTACAACAACGAGCGCCTGCAGCATTGTCGGAAGTGACTGCGAAATAAGCTGACGGAGAGTGTCGATATCGTTTGTGTAATGGCTCATGATATCGCCGTGCTTATTGGTGTCGAAATATTTTATTGGCAGATTCTGCATTCCGTTGAACATCGCGATTCGCATTTTCGAAAGGAAGCCCTGTGTGATATATGCCATTAACTGATTATAAACGGTAATTGCAGTCAGAGAAACGATATAAATAGCCGCAAGTATCATCACGAGTGGGAATATATCATATTTTGCCGCTTCCCACGCATTCTGACCGTTTTCATATACGAACCATTCCTCGATAACGGCAAGAACTCTCTGCTGGAAAAGTGCCGGTATTGCCGAAACAACTGCACCGAAAAGAATACATCCTATGGTCAGCGGCATGAGCTTTGGATAAGCTTTGAAAAGCAGCTTGATAAGGCGTCCGAGCACCTTAAAGTCGAGCTTGCGCTTCGGCGGTTTCATATTACTCGGCGGTTTTG
Organism: Candidatus Flemingiibacterium sp.; assembly: GCA_045588895.1. Taxonomy (GTDB): domain Bacteria; phylum Bacillota; class Clostridia; order Oscillospirales; family CAG-272; genus Flemingiibacterium. The sequence goes on along the minus strand of JAZNFB010000105.1, from coordinate 2,051 downwards.
TTCCGCCCTGTGCTTTACTCATCCTGCTCACCTCCCTTGGTCTGCTGAGTGTAAACCTCACGGTAAATATCGCTTGCTTCAAGCAGCTCGGAATGAGTACCCTTTGCCGCGATCTTTCCGTTTTCCATAACGATTATCATATCCGCTTCCATAACCGAGGCAACTCGCTGTGCGATGATAATTTTGGTCGTTTCGGGAATGTAATTCTTGAAGCCCTCGCGAATGAGCATATCGGTTTTGGTGTCAACGGCGCTGGTTGAATCGTCGAGGATAAGTATTTTCGGCTTCTTTAAGAGTGCGCGGGCAATGCAGAGTCGCTGCTTCTGTCCGCCCGAGACGTGTGTTCCGCCCTGCTCGATTTTTGTTTCGTAGCCGTCCGGGAACGAGCGTATAAAGTCATCCGCCTGTGCAAGACGGCAGGCTTCGGCAAGCTCCTCATCGGTTGCATCCTTATTTCCCCAACGCAGATTTTCGCTTATCGTGCCGGAAAAGAGCAGGTTTTTCTGAAGAACCATTGCAACCTCGCCGCGCAGTGTGTTAAGGTCATATTCGCGAACATCAACTCCGCCAACCTTTATACATCCCTCAGTAACGTCATAAAGACGCGCAATGAGCTGTACCAGCGTGGTTTTGCTCGAGCCCGTACCACCGAGGATACCGACGGTCATGCCGGATTTGATATGAAGATCAATATCAGAAAGGGCATATTTTTCTGCCTTTGCCGAATATTTGAAGCTTACATCGTTAAAATCAATCGAGCCGTCCGCAACGGTTGTTACTGCATTTTCGGGATTTGTGAGCGCAGGAACTTCCTCGAGCACCTCGCAAATACGCTTGATGGATTCCATAGACATTGTTATCATAACGTAAACCATCGAGAGCATCATGAGCGACATAAGTATCTGCATACCGTAAGTGAGCATAGCCGAGATCTCGCCGACGTAAATCGACTTATCGGCAATAGCCATTTTCGAGCCGACAAGCATGACAAATATCATGTTGAAATAGAGGCAGACCTGCATGATCGGGCCGTTGAGCACGACGATACGTTCAGCCTTTGTGAAGTCACGGCGGATATCGTCTGCGGCAGCGAAGAACTTTTCTTTTTCGTATTCCTCACGTGAGAAGCCCTTGACGACTCTCATCGCACGCACGTTTTCTTCAATGGATTCGTTAAGACGGTCATATTTTCTGAAAACACGTCTGAACGCAGGCATGGCTTTATGGCTGACAAAAAGCAAGCCGCAGATTAAGACCGGCACAACGACAACAAAGGTTGTTGCAAGTGCGCCGCCCATTATGTATGCCATAATGATGGAGAAGACGAACATGAGCGGACATCTGACGGCTATACGTATGAGCATCATATATGACATCTGGACGTTTGTGACGTCTGTGGTCATACGTGTAACCAAGGATGTTGAGGAGAATTTGTCAACATTTTCAAAGGAATAGGTTCCGATACGTCTGAAGATATCGTGGCGCAAATTTTTAGCGAATCCGGCAGACGCCTTAGCACTGGTGAATCCTGCGATACCGCCGCATGAAAGCGAAAGTATTGCCATAATGACAAGCAGGATGCCTGTTTTTATAATTTGATCCACAGTTGCGCCATCCTTGATGCTATTGACAAGTTGGACGGTTATGAACGGTATAAAGGTTTCAATTATCGCTTCGCCGACGATGAAAATAAGCGTCAGTATTGTTGGGATCTTATATTCACGCACGCAAGCGGCAAGCCGTTTTATCAAGATTTTACACTCCTTTTTATAAATGTTAGTTTTCTAACTATTTTTAAGTCAATCACTTAAATATTATAACGTAAATATACTGATATTTCAAGCGAAAATTAATATTTTTACAATTATGTAACTTTTGGTGTGAAGTGTGCACGAAACTAACGGATAGTTAGGTTGGTGAATGAATTTTTGTGGTGGTGTTCTTTTTTTGTGCGGAGCGTGACCATAGTATGCACACTGACGCGCGTGTACTGCCGTGAGGGGGCAGAAACCACTTCACGCCACAGTTTTCCGCCCCCTCACACTCCCCCT
>JAZNFB010000104.1:0-3810 GCA_045588895.1 Candidatus Flemingiibacterium sp. | reverse complement strand
TATATTATATATAATTATACCTTTATTTGCGTTCAATGTCAAGTGTATTAAAGAAAAATCCCATCAAATCCGTGCTTTTTTTGCGAATATAATTGACAAATAGGAAATTAAGGGTTATAATAATAATGTATTAATGTTTTTATTTAAGGAGATATATAAAAATGAAAATAACAAAAGATTCAATAATCGGCGAGGTTCTTGATTTTGACCGCGAGACTGCACAGTTTTTCCTTGAAATCGGTATGCATTGCCTCGGTTGTCCTTCCGCACGCGGTGAGACCATCGAAATGGCTTGCGAGGTTCATGGAACAAACGCAGATGAGCTTGTTGCGAAGATCAACGAGTTCCTTGAGTCAAAGTAATATTCGTCGGCGCCTCGGGCGCCGATTTGCGTAAAGTTTGAATATGCATGAAATTAAATTAAGTGAGCGACTTGCCGCAGTTGCCGCTCTCGTCGGAAAGGGAACAGTTGCCGATATCGGAACCGATCATGCACAGCTCCCCATCTGGCTTGTTCAGAACGGTCACTCGCGTGCGCTTGCTTCAGATATAAACGAAGGTCCGTGTCAGCGTGCCCGTGTCAACATTTATGAATGGGGACTGCACGGAAAAATCAAGGTTAAATGCTGTGCAGGGCTTGACGGTATTGAAGAATTTGCGCCTGATAATATCGTTATTGCAGGTATGGGCGGTGAGATGATCGCGTCGATACTTGCAGCATCCGAATATCCCCAAAAGTCACGCTGCAGGCTTGTGCTTGCGCCTCAGTCGATGCAAGATGTTCTTCGCCGTTATCTCTGTGAGTCGGGCTTTTCGATTATGGAGGAAACTGTCGTTTTTGACGGCGGTAAATATTATCAGATCCTTTCTGCGCAGTACAGCGGTAATATAACATTTTTAAGGGACTTTGAATATAAGCTCGGAAGTCTTAATCTTGAACGGGCAAAAAGAACTCCGCGTGAGGTTGACACCGAATGGCTTCTGCTTCAGAAAAAAACGGCAGAACGGAGAGTTTTCGGTCGAGCGGAGTCTCACGATGACACACCCGAGCAGGCACGTGACCGTGAGCTTATTAATGAAATAAATAATATACTTGGTGGTGACTAAAATGCCGAGAGTTTGTGAGCTTTACGAATTTCTTAATTCAAAATTCCCCACTTCGTATTCGTGCGAATGGGATAATGACGGACTTATGCTTGCCGATGATCCGGGACGTGAGGTTGTGCGTGTATTATGCACGCTTGACGTTACCGACGAGGCGATTGATTATGCCATAAATCATAGCTATGACGTTATCGTTTCGCATCATCCCATGATTTTTAAACCTCTTAAAAGTGTCAGTTATGCTGATCCTGTCGGACGCAAGGTGCTGAAGCTGTTGAGACATAAAATTTCGGTTATGTCCTTTCACACCCGTCTTGATGCGGCTCCCGGCGGACTTAACGATGTTTTTGCAAATTTGCTCGGCCTTACGGATGTGACATTGCTTGAATGTGACGGCGAGGCAATAGGAAGAATCGGTACACTGCCGGAGGAATATACCTGTGCCACATTTGCGGCGTTTGTTAAAAAAACGCTTTCTGCAGAGCGTGTGCTTTTCTCGGAATCGGGTGGAGCTGTCCGCCGTGTTGCGATTTGCGGCGGCGACGGAAAGGATTTTGTTAAGGCGGCAAAGGCGGCAGGTGCGGACAGTTATCTGACCGGTCAGCTTTCGTATAACATCATGGAGGAAGCCTGCAGTATCGGTCTCAATCTCTTTGAAGCCGGTCATTTTGCCACGGAGGATTTCATCTGCAGTTATCTGACTCTGCTCATCCTCAAAAAGTTCACTCAGGTTCAAACCGGTTACTTTAACAGTAACAATATAAAAGCAATATGACGGGTTATAACTGTATAATGGTTTACAGCCGCGACAAGAGGGAAATACTCATGTGTAAGCGTACACGCGACCCTTATAATGGATTATATAACCTTGTCGGCGGACATATTGAAAAGGGTGAGAGCGGCGAGGATGGTGCATACCGTGAGCTTTTTGAAGAAACAGGTATCACTCGTGAGGATATAAATCTTCGTCATCTCATGGATTTTACATATTATAATCAAGACTGCTATGTTGAGGTCTGGTGCGGACGGCTGACGCATGATATTACACTAAAGGAAGAAGCACATCCGCTTGAATGGCTTGATTTTAATAACGATTTTTTTGATATGAACAAATTTGCGGGAGAGGGTAACATCGGTCATATGCTTGAACAGATAAAACAGTTTGGCGACGGCTTCCTCGACTGACAGTAATTATTTAAGGAGAATTATTATGCCATATATTAATGCAAAGGTGAGCGTAAAACTCACAGAAGAAAAATTTACAGAATTTAAGGCAGCACTCGGCAAGGCAATCACGGCAATTCCCGGAAAAACCGAGACCTACCTCATGGTTTGCATCGAGGACGGACAGAAGCTTTGGTTTGCAGGCGACAATACAAAAGAGCAGGCGTTTATTGACGTGCGCATTCTCGGCAAAGCAAAGCCGGAGGATTATTCACGCATGACGGGTGTTCTTTGCGATATCTGCAGTGATATGCTTGGTATATCGCCTGACTGTGTTTACGTTACCTATGCCGAGGTTGAAAACTGGGGCTGGAACGGCAAGAACTTCTAAATTTGGAGAAATGATGATAACAATAGACGAAATCAGAAAAAACGAAACCGTCCGCACATATATCGAAAAAGCGGATGAGTTTCTCTCGGCAATCGGTTACACAGAGCATAGCTTTGTTCACGTTGGACGGGTTTCAAACACCGCAAGACGAATACTCCTTGAGCTTGGTTATCCCGAGCGTGAGGCGGAGCTTGCCGCAATTGCCGGATTTCTTCACGATATAGGCAACATTGTTAACCGTGTCGAGCACGCACAGAGCGGTGCGGTTATGGCGTTCCGCATACTTGACAACATGAATGCAGCGCCCGAGGATATTGCTCTTATCATAAACGCAATCGGCAATCACGATGAATCAACGGCAATTGCCAGCAATGCGATATCGGCGGCGCTTATAATTGCCGATAAGACGGATGTTCGCGAGTCACGTGTACGCAATACCGATTTCGCTTCGTTTGATATTCACGACAGGGTTAATCATTCCGTTAAACGTGCCGACCTCGATATTTTGAAGGACAAAAACGAAATACAGCTGAGTCTCGTTATCGACACGGATTTTTGCTCGGTTATGGAGTATTTTGAAATATTCCTCGGGCGCATGAAGCTCTGTTCAAATGCGGCGGCAAAGCTTGGACTCCGCTTCAGATTATCGGTCAATGATCAGATTATGCTTTAACATCTTCAAGGAGAAAAACAATGAGCAATATCAAGGATATTTTCGCAAGCATGGTGTTCAACGACGCTGTAATGCGCGAAAAGCTTCCGAAAGAAACCTACAAATCTTTAATAAAAACCATCGAGGACGGCAAGGAGCTTGATATCAGTCTTGCGAATGTTGTTGCCAACGCGATGAAGGACTGGGCGATAGAAAAGGGCGCAACCCATTTCACTCATTGGTTCCAGCCGATGACAGGTATCACCGCCGAAAAGCACGACAGCTTCATAACCCCAGTCAGCAACTGTGACGTTATTATGGAATTCTCGGGAAAAGAGCTTGTCAAGGGTGAGCCGGATGCATCTTCATTCCCGTCGGGCGGACTTCGTGCAACCTTTGAAGCGCGCGGTTACACTGCATGGGATCCGACCTCGTATGCGTTTATCAAGGATGACACGTTATGTATCCCGACTGCATTCTGTTCCTTCGGCGGAGAGGC
>JAZNFB010000103.1:0-8286 GCA_045588895.1 Candidatus Flemingiibacterium sp. | reverse complement strand
CTTCAGATCAAGAATGCGGCAGACAAGGGCGAAAAGCTCGCTATCATTCTTCCCGTTGGTCCTATGGGTATGTACAAGTGGGCATCATACTTCCTCAATGAGTGGGATGTTGACTGCTCTCACGTTTACACCTTCAACATGGACGAGTGGGCAGACGCAGAGGGTAACACTCTCTCGAACGACAATCCCGCATCGTTTGAATACAGCATGAAGCAGGCGTTCTTCGGAAAGATCAACAAGACCGTTCCCGAAAATCAGCGCAACTTTGCAACAAAGGAAAATCTTCCCACATACCCCGAAAAGATCGCCGCACTCAAGGCAGAGGGCGCAAAGCTCGTTCTCGTTTTCGGTATCGGAAGAATGTGTCACATTGCATTCTGGGAGCCGCAGTTTGCAGAGGATTATGCATCTGTTGAGGAATGGAAGAAAGCTCCTTACCGCATCGGTGCTAAGCTTCATCCGCTCACTATAGAGCAGAATGCACTCACGAGCTTCAAGAGCCGCACAACTCTCGTCCCCTGCACCGCTAACACCATCGGCCCCGGTCTTTTCCTCCAGGCTGGCTACATCATCGGCGGCTGCGACGGACTTCTCGGCAGAGGTAAGCAGTGGCAGGGCATGAGCTTCCTCACAACTCTCCACTATGGTCCTGACATGAACATCACCTCGACGTTCATCCCGACACTTCCTGGCAAGCTGTTCTATCTCAAGGAGCTTGCAGGTCCGCTGGTTGCTGAATGTAACTGATTAACAAAATTTAAGGAGCTGTTCTTTAACGACGGCTCCTTTTTTGTATGGGAAAAGTTGAGCTGCGCAGGCAGGTGGTGGTTGAGAGAAAACTCGAAGTGAGCTGCTTCGGATTTTGCGTAATTCGAAGGGGACGGACACCAACGCTGACGCGAAGGTTTCCATCCCCCTCGAGCTCCCCCTCTTTCCTTTGCCTGCGCCCGACTCGCGCTCAGCTCGCTTCGCTCGCAATTCGCTTTGATACCGTTACCGTTTCTCCGCCGCCAGCTGCGTCGGCGGCTCATTAGCTTCGCTGTTTGTTTTGCTGCAAAAAAGTTAGCCTATGCAGATAAACGACGTTTTGCCGAAATCCTTCGTTCTGCTGCTCCAATCTATCTTTCCTCGCCGACGCAGTTAGCGAAAACGAGCGCTTACCGCTAAACGAGCGAATTGTGAGCGTAAGCGAACTGAGCGTGCCGAGGAGACCAACCAAGGAAGGTAGGGGGAGTGTGAGGGGGCGGAGAACTACGGCGAGAGTTGGTTTCTGCCCCCTCACGGCATTACACGAGCGATAGTGCGGCAAACTATGGTCACGCTCCGTACAAACAAAAAACCGGTACTGCCTTTTTACAACAGTACCGATCATATTCACCTATCCTTGCGATTGTAGTCCGACTTCGGATTAACAATCTCACGCCAATCAAGTCCGCCCGTGTCGAGCGCACAGACAAGCACCTCTGCCGTTGCAATATTCGTTGCCACGGGAACATTGTAAACATCACACATACGAAGCAGATTGTGCTCCTCCTCGTTGAAGATAACATCCTTTGATGTGTCTCGGAAATAAATCAGGAGGTCAATCTCGTTGTAAGCAAGACGCGATGTAATCTGCTGTGTTCCACCCTGTGAGCCGGCGAGCAGTCGTTCTATGTTAAGGCCTGTGGCTTCGGATATATACTTACCCGTGATGCCTGTGGCACAGAGATTGTGTTTACAAAGAATACCGCAGTATGCGATACAAAACTGTGTCATTAATTCCTTCTTTTTGTCATCGGCAATAATAGCTATTTCCATTTGTATCTTCCTTTCATAGATAATCCGAAGTCTTTGTCGGGACGTTTATGATCTTCCAAGCAAACGCATTATCTGCACCTTGGTTTTAAGTCCCCTGAAGCCGTTGAAAAGCGGCACGTTTTCACCCTCAAGCCGCCTCGCAATGTTCCCAAACGCGGCATGAGCATTTGAATTTTTAAGCTGACACGCAAGCTTGCCTGTTTCCGCACCGAGCATCAGCTCTCGCTCGTACGGAACAATACCGCAGAGCTGTATGAACGATCTGTCGATGATCTCATTGATACCGGGACGCTGACCCGACAAAGCTGCTTCAAAATCAAAGCTGTTTATGATCAGGCGCTGATCCGTTATGTTTTTTTCTGCAAGCTCCTCGCCCGTCTGCCCTGCCGCACGTATGGTTGACGGCTGATGCGACGCAACGATCACCGCGGTTTCAACAATGCCCGATTCGAGAATCGCAGGAACACCAAGCGAACCCGGCGTATCGAGCAGTATGTGATCAAACTCCTCTTTTTCAAGTGCCGCCTCAATAACCGCCGTAAATTCGTCTGCCGTTATCTCACGTCCACCCTTGTAAGGCGCCGCCGCAAACGATAGATTTTCCGAGCGCTCATCACGAAGCAGTGCGCGTGATATATCGCACCGTCCCTTTGCGGCATCGTAAAGATCATACATTATATCGTTTTCAACGCCGAGCATAAGATCGAGACAGCGCATATCAAAATCGCAGTCGCACAGGAGCACCCTTTTACCGCGCTCGGCAAGTGACATTGCAAGGTTTGCAGAGACGGTTGACTTGCCAACTCCTCCCTTGCATGAGGTTATAAGTGTTATCTTCGCCGTTTTTCTGTCCTCCACCTGTCTGCGCGCGAAAAGACGCATACGCTCGTTACACAAAAGTCAACAAACAACAAAACCGTGCACTTTTACATGGCGGCATTGCTGTGAAATTACATATTGGCTAATGTGACACTAATATGATACCATGATTTTGTGGTTTCTGTCAATACCTCACAGCGAATTTTACGCAAAAAAATTGAAATTTTACATTTTCGACAAATTTTTTCGGATTTTTTTGTACATTGCACATTCTGATCTTTTCCGCCTGCATATTTATTCGCATTTTGCAATAAAAGTCGTCGTTAATTTGTTAGAATATTTACAAAATACTTATTGTAATTTGCGATGAAATATTGTATAATATTTAATATAGAAAATAACTATAATAAAATCGCAAGGAGATTATAAAAAATGGTTAAGGAAAATATGAGCTTTATCAAAGAGTACGATGCCGAAATCGGCGAGGCTATCGAAAAGGAATATGCACGCCAGCAGAGAGGTCTTGAGCTTATCGCCTCCGAGAACGTCGTTTCCCCGGCAGTTATGGCGGCTATGGGTACTGTACTTACAAATAAATACGCAGAAGGCTATCCCGGCAAGCGTTACTATGGCGGCTGCGAATGTGTCGATATTGCAGAAAACATCGCCATCTCACGTGCCTGCAAGCTTTTTGGTGCCGAGCACGCAAATGTACAGCCTCACTCCGGCGCACAGGCAAATACCGCAGTTTATATTGCACTGCTTCAGCCCGGCGACACCGTTCTCGGCATGAACCTTGCACACGGCGGTCATCTTACCCACGGAAGCCCCGTAAACATTTCCGGTTTACTTTACAATTTCGTTCCCTACGGCGTTGAGGACGACGGCAGAATCGATTACGATAAGGTTGAGTTCCTTGCACAGGAGAATAAGCCAAAGCTCATCGTTGCAGGTGCATCTGCATATCCGAGAATCATTGACTTCAAGCGTCTTTCCGAGATCGCAAAGGGTGTTGGTGCTTACCTCATGGTTGATATGGCACACATCGCAGGTCTCGTTGCGGCAGGTCTTCACCCAAATCCCGTTCCGTACGCTGATATCGTTACAACAACAACTCATAAAACTCTCCGCGGTCCGAGAGGCGGTATGATCCTTTGCCGTGAGGAGCTTGCAAAAGCTATTAACAAGGCCGTATTCCCCGGAACACAGGGCGGTCCTCTCATGCACGTTATCGCTTCCAAGGCAGTTTGCTTCGGCGAAGCTTTGAAGCCCGAATTTAAGGCATATCAGGAGCAGATCGTCAAGAACGCAAAGGCACTCTCCGAGGCACTCGTTGCAGAAGGCTTCGATCTCGTTTCCGGCGGCACGGACAACCATCTCATGCTGCTTGACCTGCGTTCAATGGGCATCACCGGTAAACAGCTCGAAAAGCAGCTCGACGAGGTTTATATCACCGTTAACAAGAACGCTATCCCGAATGACCCCGAATCTCCGTTTGTAACAAGCGGTGTTCGTATCGGTACCCCGGCAGTAACCTCCAGAGGTCTCAAGGAAGACGACATGAGAGTTATCGCACATCTCATCAAGCTTGCGGCAACAGATTTCGAAAATTCCGCAGACTATATCCGCGCAGAGGTTACCAAAATCTGCGATAAATATCCCCTTTACGAAGGTAAATAATAAGCTTTACGGTATGCTCAAAAAAAGAACGGGCATACCGTAACCTGCCTCTGCACATGGGAGGATGAATTATGATAAAAATAAACACAGCCGAGATTCTTTCTGTCGGAACAGAGCTGCTTCTCGGAGATATCGTAAATACCGATGCCGCATATGTCGCAAGAGGACTCGCCGCACTTGGTATCAATCTTTACCACCAGGGAGTTGTCGGCGATAACCCGAAGCGTCTTGAGGGAGCGTTGAAATTTGCGCTCGGGCGAAGTGACCTTGTAATATTAACCGGCGGGCTCGGCCCGACATATGACGATCTCACCAAGGAAACAGCGGCAAAACTCATGGGACGCTCTATGTATCTTCATGAGGAAAGCCTTGAGCGTATGCGTGTAAGATTCGAGAGCCGCGGACTTACCATGACCGAAAACAACAAAAAGCAGGCGTTAATGCCCGAGGGTGCGATTGTTTTCAAAAACGATTACGGAACAGCACCGGGACTTGCAATCGAGGATGAGGAAAAGGGCAAAATTATAATCATGCTTCCCGGACCGCCGCGTGAGCTTGAGCCGATGTTTGACGAGGTGGTAACGCCTTACCTTAAGAAATTCTCGCAGCGTGTACTCTTTTCGAGAACCGTCAACATCTTCGGAATGGGAGAATCCAAGGTTGAAACAGTGCTGAAGGACATAATGTTAAGCTCCAAGAATCCGACACTTGCTCCTTATGCGAAGGACGGCGAGGTGCTTTTGCGTGTAACCGCGTCGGGTGAAAACGAAACAGAATGCCGTACAATGTGCGACGAAATGATCGCAAGGATACGCGAAACCGAGGTTGGTGCTTATATATACGGCGTTGATTCAGGCTCGCTCGAGGCGGCGCTTGTCAATGAGCTCATAAAGCAGGGCAAAACGGTCGCCGCCGCAGAATCGTGTACAGGCGGTTACGTCGCCAAGCGTATCACGAATGTCAGCGGCTCAAGCTCGGTTATCGACGGCAGTATCGTCACATATGCAAACAGCGTTAAAGAAAAGTTTGTCGGTGTCTCACACGAAACTCTTGAGCGTCACGGCGCAGTTTCGCATAACACCGCTATAGAAATGGCACGCGGCGTACGTGAGCTTTTCGGCGCAGACGTCGGAATTGCAACAACGGGTGTCGCAGGACCAACCGGAGGCACTGTCGAAAAACCGATCGGACGTGTCTATGTCGCAGTTTCGTGTGACGCTTGTGAAGAAGTACGTGAACTGACTCTCGGTGAGCGTGCGACACGTGAATATATCCGATTTGTCAGCGCAAGTCATGCACTTGATCTTGCAAGACGTGCGATTGCCGGGAAATAAAAGGGGTAACCGTAACTCTTATACGCAAACACTCACTATACACCACCTTAAGAAAGGAAACACACCATGAATGCAAAAGAACTTATAAAAGCGATAGAGGGCGGAAAATACGCCGCAATATTCACCGAGCTTTACGGCGAAGAAAACATAAAGTCGCAGGAAGCTCGTTATATAAAGGCAGTCAACGAGTTTGCAGAGCTTTTCGGAGCGGAACGTGAGATATCGTTATTCTCCGTTGCCGGAAGAAGCGAGATATCGGGAAATCATACCGACCATAACTACGGCAAGGTTCTCGCTGCATCCATTGACCTTGATATTATCGCCGCCGCATCGCCACGTGACGATATGCGCATCAATATCAAATCCGAGGGCTTCCCGATTGACGAGGTGGATATTACCGATCCGCACGTTGACGAGTCTCTTTATTATACTTCAAAATCGATCATCTCGGGTATGTGCTCGGGATTTCTCAAGTACGGTCACAGCGTCGGTGGCTATGACGCTTACACCACCTCGAATGTTTTCAAGGGCTCGGGACTTTCATCCTCTGCGGCATTTGAGGATATGGTCGGACTGATACTGAATGGCTTTTATAATAACGGCGAGGTTGAAAACGCCGAGATCGCGAAGATCGCACAGTATTCGGAAAACGTATTCTTCGGCAAGCCAAGCGGACTTATGGATCAAACCGCGTGTGCAGTGGGCGGTTTTGTTGCAATCGACTTCAAGAATCCTGCCGATCCCATAATCGAAAAGCTTCCGTTTGACCTTTCGGGCGCAGGATATAACCTTTGTATTGTTAACACCGGCGGAAACCATGCTGATCTTAACGAGGATTACGCCTCCGTTCCGGCGGATATGAAGAAGGTTGCTTCATATTTCGGCAAGCCCGTTCTCCGCGAGGTTTCGATGGACGAGATACTTAAAAATATAAAGGCACTGCGTAAATTTGCGGGCGACCGTGCGCTCATGCGTGCCATTCACTATAAAAACGAAAACGAGCGCGTTACAAAGCAGACTGCGGCACTCAAAGCAAGCGATCTTGACGCATTTTTCGAAGGCGTTACAGAATCCGGCAATTCGAGCTTCAAGTACCTGCAGAATGTATACACAGTTAAAAATGTACACGAGCAGGGACTCTCACTTGCCCTCTGCCTTGCCGATATTGCACTTTCTGGCAAACGTGCTGCATTCAGAGTACACGGTGGAGGATTTGCCGGCACGATTCAGGCATTTGTTGCAAACGAGGACGTTCCGGCGTTTAAAAAGGCACTTGACAGCGCATTCGGAGAGGGAGCGACAACCGTTCTCAAGGTGCGTCCTTACGGTGCGATCAGAATAGAATAATGTCGAAGAAAAAGAAGAAAAAGAGCACAGAGGTCACGCCGGCGGCAGTCGCAAAAAAGCCGTTCAATGTAAAGCGTGCACTACTGATTGCGCTGTCAACTCTTGCGGCATTTGTACTCTATGAAACGCTGATAACGGTAAAGTTTCTTCCCATCGGCGGCATTCCCGTAATAATGCCGATATATTTTATTATTGTAACCGTGCTTGTCTGCGTGATAATCTTTATGAACAGCGGATTCTCGAACAAGGACGTAACGCCCGATATGCTCGACGGCAAAGCAGAACCCGAGGAGCTCGAAAAGATCTGCGAAACGCTGAATCGACGCAAGAAGCACGCAAAAAAGCTGATGCTCATACTTTTGCCGTTCATTTTATCGGTGCTTCTTGATATCATCTGGCTTTTTTACGGTGATTTCTTCAAGGGCGCGATATCGGCGATATTCGGTGGAAAGTGATGGATTTTTCGGTTTACACCTTAGCCTCAAGCTCCAAAGGAAATTCGGTTTACGTAAAGCTTGGCGAGGATGAGATACTTATTGATGCAGGCATCAGCTGTAAGCGTGTTTGTGATGCACTTTTGTCAATCGGCTCGGATATTTCACGCATCAAGGCGATATTCGTTACGCACGAACATTCCGATCACGTTTCGGGACTTGAGATAATTGCTAAAAAATACAAAATACCGATACATATAACCGAGCCGTCCGCACGTGCATACCTGCGCAGCTCAAAAACAGAGCATACGGCAGCTGTTTCAGTGATACATCCGCCGATTTTCACAGAGCAGGTCGGCGCGCTTACGGTACGTTCATTTGCAACGTCACATGACAGTGCCGCAAGTGTCGGCTATATTGTTACAGACGGCACGGCAGAACACACTCTCGCGCTTGCAACGGACATCGGCTGTGTCACGGACGAGGTTTCGGATGCGCTGACGGGCTGTGAAAATGTGATACTTGAATCGAATCACGATGAGAATATGTTGCTTTGCGGACCGTACACGTATGATCTGAAGCGGCGTATACTTTCGCCCTGCGGTCATCTTTCAAACGAGGCTGCGGCGGCATTTGTGTCGCGGCTTGTTTCGGCAGGAACAAAGCGTATACTTTTAGCGCATCTCAGCGAGGAGAATAATATGCCCGAGATTGCGTATCAGACATCGTTCTGCACGCTTGACAAAAAGGATGTTTTTCTCGGCGTTGCATCGCCGAATGTGCCGACGAGGTTAGTTTGAGGCAGTGCGCTTCAGGCTTTGCCTGAGATTGATGTGTAGTGCTTCGATTTTCGCGTAAATCTGAGGGGACCA
>JAZNFB010000102.1:0-3948 GCA_045588895.1 Candidatus Flemingiibacterium sp. | reverse complement strand
GTTACTCAAAGCAGCAGAACGATATTTTGCAGTAAAACTAACCACCGCGAAAACCGTTTCATTAAACTTTAGACAAAGTTTTCCCATATATTCAATTAAGAATAATAATCCCTAAATTAAGATATGCCGCAAAAAGAAGCCACGCAAGGTACAATACCATTACCGCCGCAGTAACCTTGTATATGCGTGAGAAGAAAATGATAGTAAAAAACGTCAATATTATCATCACAACTATCGCACAAAACGCCGCAAAAAATGCACCTGCACCAAAGAAAAGCGGAGACCAGATGAAATTGAATACCATCATGATCACAAAAAAGAGCAGCCCCTTGTATTTTTCAGATTCCACCGCACGTTCACAGGTACACGTAATCGCTCCTGCCGCACCCCCGATAAGTATGTAAAGAACCGTCCAAACTATCGGGAAAAGGAACGCAGGCGGAGAAAGGGGTGGACGCTCAAGCTCACGGTAAAGTGTCGTCGGTCCTGCGAATATTGCGCTGAGTATGCCGCAAAGGAAAATTATAACAGCACCGATTATAGCACAGCGAAAATTGATGCGCGAAAGCTCAGAGCGTACCTCACAGGAAATTTTACGCTTGATTTTTTTAATAAACGACATAAAAATCACCTCACACCAAATGTATGAGGTGACCTTTGATTTAATTCGTGAAAAATGTTATTCGTCCAAATTTGCGGTGTCCTCTGCCTCGCCGGACGTATCATCGGGAGCTTCATCCTCAAATCCGGTGTCCTCGCCGTCATCATCTGGTAAGGTATCATCCGTATCTTCGAAATCAGTATCCTCCGGCTCCGGCTCATCGGTATGATGCTCAAAGCAGTAGCTGTTATAGAAGCGCGCACCGTTTGTACCGCTGTAACCGGGATACTCACCCTCGCCGTAAAGTCCGATATAGAACGGCAGGTCGCCAACCGTCGGCATCGGTGTTCCTGCTCCCACATCACGGTAAGTGTACTGCGCATCCGTAACCTTGACGTTCATCGGGAAAACGCGGTCAACCTTCAAAAGTCCAACACTCTTTATGTTTTCCTCGGGACATCCCTCATGTGCAACGCCGCCGGTGACGATATCGTAATCAACCATAACGTGACAGTCACAGAACTCCGTGGGGACAGTCGCCGTCGTAAAATAACCCGTTTCGGCACGGTTTCCGCGAGGATCGGCATAGCAGGCTGAAGTCATCAGCTTACCCGAATCCTTGCAATAGGTCGCCGTAACAACACCATCCGCCGTTTCAAACGATTTAAGCGGATCGTCTCCGTTAAGATATTTCTCATGAAGCTTGGTCATAATTATATCCCATGTGACCGTTCCGGGATTCCATGCAAGCGTTCCGAGAGTCTGCGGAATTTCGTAACCGAACCAGATTCCGCCGACATAATAGGGGGTATATCCGATAAACCAACGGTCAACGTCACTTGATGTCGTACCCGTTTTACCTGCACAGTCAACCTTGCTCTTGAGTGTAACCGACGTCGCCGTACCACGATTAACAACATTCTCAAGCATCTTTGTCATAATCGAAGCCGTCTGTTCGCTTATTACAACATAGCTCTCGGATTTATTTTCAAGAATGACGTTACCCTCGGAATCGAGCACACGAAGCCATGTACGCGGCTTATTATAAACACCGCCGTTGGCAAATATCTGATATGCCGCCGTGATTTCAAGGTTGGTAACACCATAGTTCATACCGCCGAGTGCCAGCGCAGAAAGGTCCTTGTCCGTGATTCCGATTCCGCCTGAAAGCTCTCTGTATTCGATAAAGCTGTTCATCTGAAGCTTGTTTTTAACGAAATCAAACGAGGTATCCGGGGTGAGATCCTGAAGAATGCGAACAGCAACCGTGTTAACCGAGCGTGTAACCGCGTCGTTGACGGTCGTAAGTCCGCCGTAAACCTCGGGTAAGTTCTTCGGCCATGCTGACGGATTCAGCTTTTCCTCGTCAGTCGCCGCATAATTGAACATAACCGGAACATCGTCGTAAACGCTTCCGTAATTGATAAGACCGTATTCAAGGGCAGGAGCGTAGACAGACAGCGGTTTTATCGACGAACCGGGAGAGCGTGTCGTATCGGTTGCCATATTAAGCAGCAGATTCGCTTCCTTTGCTCCGCGTGCACCAACAAGGCCGAGCACGTCACCCGTTGCCGGATCAACGATGACCGCCGACGACTGCGGCTGAACCGCATTGTTCGTTCTCGGGAAGTTTGAATCGCTCGCATAAACCTCCTCAAGCGTTGCCTGCACCTCGGGATCCTGGAGCGTTATTATCTGCAAACCGCCTGTGTAAATAAGGTTGTAAGCCATTTCAAGGCTGTAGCCTTTTTCTTTAACGAGCGCATTCGCTACCTCGCGCATAACCTGGTCTGTATACCACGAGTTTGAGGTTACCGCGGCATCCTTTGCACGTCCCTGATAATCGAGAACCAGCTCTTTTCCGTATGCGCTGTCAAATTCCTCCTTGGTGATATAGCCCTGATCGAGCATCTCCTCAAGGATTCCGTCTCTTCTTTCAGCCTGTTTATCGGGATTCTGAATTGGGTCGTATCTCGTCGGCGAGTTGGTTATCGAGGCTATTGCCGCACATTCGATAAGCGTCAGCTCGGAAACATCCTTGTTGAAATAGGTATACGCCGCCGCCTGAACACCGTAACAGTTCTGCGAGAGGTAAATGTTATTGAGATACAGCTCGAGTATCTGCGTTTTGTCAAGCTGTTTTTCAAGATTGAGCGCACGCAGTATCTCCTGAATCTTACGCTGAGGTGTGTAATCCTTTTCATCGGTGAGATTCTTGATTGTCTGCTGGGTTATTGATGAACCGCCGCCAGATTTATCGCCAACGGGGAAACCGAAATAACCAAGTATCGCACCGCCTGTACGCCAGATATCAACACCCTTATGAGTCCAGAATCGCCTATCCTCGATTGCAACAAATGCGTCAACGAGGTTTTCCGGAATCTGCGTATAAGGAACCCAAACGCTGTTTTCCGAGCCGTAAAGCTGTTCATCCTTGATCTCCACCATAGTACCGATACGGTTTTCGCGGTCGGTATAATTCATATAGTAGATTTTTGTCGTCTGACTCGAATTCATGCGGAAAATTGACGGGTCGATCTCAGGATCGATGTAATTTTTAACGTAAACCGCAAAAACGGTTGCAACGATTATGCCGGTTATAAAAGCAACAAGCAAAAGCGTCAATATGATATTGAGGATATATGAAAATATACGCCTGATGACCTTGCCTGCAAGCTTACCCGAAGCCGCCGCTTCATCTGACCAATCGGTCTTTTTCTTTTTTTCGGTTTTTCTTTGCTTACTGTTCAATTTAAATATTCCCTTTCCAAGATAAGGCTATTTATGGTAAAAAGACGAAAGAATAGGTGATTTTGTTTCATTAATTATAACTCAATTTAATTAAATTTTTATGAATTATCATCCTGTGCTGTGAAAATTTTAAACGGGTTCTATATCTTTTTTTGCTTCATTCACAGGTGCTTCGGTGAAATTACGCTCGCACACATTTCCGTAAATATAAGCAAGCACTATAATAAGCACGCCGACTGCAATTCCGCCGAGATCAAAATCAAACGCATATTTTATCGCATCGGGATCGCTTACAAACGTCTTCACAAGAAGATAATTATAAAAGCTTCTGATAACTGCAATAAACGTGCTTCCGATCATAACCGAAAGACCGATATAAATAACGTAACGGGGATTTTTCAGATTGTATTCATCACCCTTTGCAATGTTTTTGGCAAGCTTCGAAAGGAAAAGCGTCGTCGGAGCGAGAATACAGAATATCGCCGCAAGCATCATGATCTCGGCAAACGCAACCGTCTTGATATCCCAAGGCACAACGTTTTGGTCTATCACTCGTATACCGTTACCGATTGTTATTGAATATTCATTGCCGTCAA
>JAZNFB010000101.1:0-11739 GCA_045588895.1 Candidatus Flemingiibacterium sp. | reverse complement strand
AGACCGTGAGGGTGCGAGCGGTTCAGCAAACGCAGAGCGTGACCAGCGTATTAACGTTTCGCTTGCAAATTCAGAGGCTATCAAGGGTGAAAACGAAGCCAAGGTTCAGGTTGCCGAATCTGATGCGGCACGCCGTGAACGCGAGGCAGAGGCATTAAAGCGTGCAATTGCGGCAGAAAAGATCCAGGAGGCGAAGGCGCTCGAGGAAGCATATGCCGCACAGAAGGCAGCCGAGCTTGCCCGTGCATCTCTTGAGCAGGCAACACTCGAGGCAGACATTCTTGTCAAGGCTGAAATTGAAAAGAAAGAGCTTGAGCTCAAAGCAGAGGCAGAAGCTGAGCAGATCCGTCGTATTGCAAAGGGTGAGGCTGATGCGGTGCTTCTTAAGATGCAGGCGGAGGCAGAGGGTATGCGCGAGATACTCATTAAGCAGGCAGAGGGCTTTGCCGAGATCGTTAAGAGCGCAGGCGGCGAATCGAATGACGCTATCCGTCTCATGGTTGCCGATAAGCTTGAAGAACTCACAAGAATCCAGGTTGAAGCTATTAAGAATCTCAAGATTGATAAGGTTACAGTCTGGGATGGCGGCAGTACCGGTTCAGATGGTAAGACCGCGACGGCGAATTTTCTCTCCGGTATGATGAAATCTATCCCTCCGATGAACGAAATGTTCGATATGGCAGGAATGAAGTTGCCTGATTATCTTGGTACCGAGAAAAACACTGACACTGTAAGTGCAGCCGAATAATGACTACATCACCTCGGGCAAACAACGTCCGGGGTGATTTTTCAGAGGTGATAGATTTTGAAAGAAAAGCATAAGAAAAAGGACGGCTTCTTCCGCCAGCTTGAAAATGAGTTCAAGAGAAGCAAATCGACGTTTATACTCTTTGTAGTGCTTCGGACATTAGTTTTTGCGGCAGGTATACGTTCCATCTTTCTCGGAAATTATGAGAACACGTTTTTATGCGTTCTGACTCTCGTGCTGTTTTTTGTCCCTGCGTTTGTTTCACATAAATTCAAGGTGGAGCTGCCGACGCTGCTTGAGAATATTGTGCTTATATTTATCTTCGCGGCGGAGATTCTCGGCGAGCTTAACGATTACTATATAAAATATCCACTCTGGGACACGATGCTTCATACTGCAACGGGTTTTCTTGCGGCGGCGATGGGACTTTCGCTCATTGATCTCCTTAATCGAAGCGAGAAGATAAAATTTAATCTCTCACCCTTTTTTGTTGCATTGGTTTCCTTCTGCTTTTCGATGACGATTGGTGTGCTGTGGGAATTTTTTGAGTTTGGAGCGGATCTTATTGTTCAGACTGATATGCAGAAGGATACGGTTATTAATACGATTTCGTCTGTTGCGCTCAACCCGGATGCGACAAATGTTGCCGTTAAGATTAGCGGTATCACCGAAACGGCACTTAACGGACAACCGCTTGCAATCGACGGATATCTTGATATCGGGCTTTATGACACGATGAAGGATATGTTCGTAAACTTTATCGGTGCGGCGGTGTTTGCGGTGATCGGATTCTTTTATGCGAAGTATTCTGGAAAAAGCAGAAGCGCCGGTATCGTTGACGGCTTGCGTATCAAGCTCCGTGATGTGGGTGACGGTGAAAATTCAGACTGATACACCGCTATATGACGGCATAACAAAACCTCCTATGGTAGCTGCTTGTATTCTACCGTAGGAGGCTCTTTTTGTAATTGTATTGTTTTTTCGGCTATTCGGTCATCGGTACTGCATATGCAAGATCAGTACCGTTATCGCAGGTTTGAACAACGTCTACTGTTTCGATCTTTGACGGAGGCTTTTCAACCATCAGTGTGGATTCGTCAAGGAATACCGTTCCGCGTGCTGAACCGTTGATTTTAACCTTACTGTAACGATTAAAGCCGCTTCCGTATATATACAGCGCGTTACCGGATTTACTGTACGAGCTTATTATTATCGGTGAAGTGCCGAATGTCATTTCTGTCGGCTCATACAGTTCTTCTTCATAAAGCTGCTGATATTCGAGAGTCTTAAGAACATCATCGTAGATTTCGCCTGTTTCAAATTCATGCTGGTGTAAGCGTGTGATATCTCCGACGGATATTCCCATAAGCTCAAGAATATATGCCGAGAGCTGATAGGTTTCAAGATTGCGGTCAAGCTCGTTTATATCCTCAACGTCCGATGCTCCGGGGAGGTTTATATTTGTTTTGATCGCATATTCGGTCTGGTACATATCCTCGTTTATGAGCTGTTCACTTGTGAGAGGGATTGCAGGCAGATGATCTCCGTAAAACACAGCGATATACGGCTCACCGCGTTCATCGAGCATATCGCATATTGCGCCGATCGCCTCGTCCATCTGACGTATCAGATTAGTATAAAAATGATACTGATAGTATACCTTTTCATCTTCGAAGCCGTAAACGTCAACGTCATCCTCCGTCGGCGGAACAACGTGATCCACCGAATGATCGGGATAACCGCCGTGACCCTGTACGCTGACCGTGAATACGAAATCCTGTCCCTCTGTTGAATCAAGGGCTGATTTTATCTCGTCTGTCAGGATGGAATCGCTTGCCCAACCGAGTATATTGCGCTTGGTTTCGTTCATCATTTCAATCGGTGTGAACGTATCAAAGCCGAGGAAAGGATAGACGCTGCATCTGTCGTAGAATGTCGCGATGTGATTGTGAAGCGCATGGGTTGTGTAATCGAGCGTTTTCAGATTTGCCGCCATGGTTTCGCAGGCACGGCTCTGAAGTACGGTTGTATATGGAAATTCACCGATACCGAAGTGCTCAAGGTTCATTCCGGTCAAAAATTCAAATTCGATATTTGCCGTACCGCCGCCGATATGTGCCACCTGAAGATATCCGGAGATGCCATCCTCCTTAAGGGCGGTAAAGTTTGGAACCGGGTCCTTTGAAAATTCGACATCTTTTATATGCTTTACATCAAAGAAAGATTCAAGCTGCACAACAACTATATTCGGTGAATCAAGAGTCTCGTTTGAAACGGCGGTATCGTTTTTGGATTTGATTTCATCCATAACAGCGATTGCGTTGTCAATATCATCATTGCTCGGACGGCTGATTCCGTGAACGAAGATGCTGCGTGTGAAGCAGGCGGTAAATCCGCATTGTTTATATGTATTGATAAAATCCGTTGCCAAAACGCTATTTTGCATATTCAAAAATATTGCCAGAATACAAACAGCTGCAGCAGCGATGATACAATCGGCTGATTTGCGGTAATCAACGGACCTTGTGCGCGGTCCCTTTATAAACAGCAAAACGATCAGTGCGATTGCCGCTGAAATGAGCACGCCGATGAGTATTATTTCAAATACTGACAAATATGCATCGATAACGCCGAGTGCTTCACCGATTATCAGAAAGTCTATTGCCGAGAGAGGCGTTGAGGCACGCATTGTTAAGAGAATGGCATTGGTTATTCCAAGTGAGAGCCACAGGGTGAAAACAAGACAAAGAAGTGCAATTCTCCGCTTAATTAGTAAACAGAGCGAGAGCGTTGCAAAAAGTATAGCGACGTTTTCAATGAAGATGGCAGGAGAGGTGAATGCGTGAGCGACTGCATCGAAAAAAGAGTGACGCAGACAGGTCTCAAGGATCAGATTCAGCACAAAAGACAGCGCAGCGATTATGGGTATGGCAAAACGTAGTGGGGCATCTGTGAACCATTTAAACGGTTTTGCTGCGGTATTTAGTATTTTCGACATCTATATCATCCTTTCGGGAAATTGCGACAAATTGACAATATATATTCTATCACAACACTGTGAACAAGAATCGGGATATCTGTAAACATAATTGCAACATTAGTCAAATTCACGCAGAAACCAGATCTTTTCACGGTCGGCGAAAAAGGTCTTCCCGTCAAGATGATCGAGAGCGGTGCCCTTGTTTTTAAAGTGAAATTCGAGGCGGTATGAATAAAGTGCCTGAAACTTGTAGCCGAGTTTTTTATCGTCACGGTTCACGCCGTATTTGCCGTCGCCGAGAAGCGGATGGCCGATTGATGAAAAATGTGCACGGATCTGATGGGTACGCCCTGTTATAAGCTCGATCTCAAGCAGTGACATTCCGTGCTTTTCGTCGAGTACTCGGTATTTGGTGATTATTTGCTTATAACCTTGGCGAGGTGCGGTTACTATGTCAACGATGTTATTTGACGAATCCTTTTTTAAATATCCCGTCAGCGTGTCGGACTTTTTAGCAAGATGACCGTGAACTGCGGCGAGATAGAATTTCGAAAGCTCGTCATTTTTGATTTTTTCATTCATAACGCGAAGTGCCTCTGCATTTTTTGCGGCGATGACTATACCGCCTGTGTTACGGTCGATACGGTTGCAGAGTGCGGGCGCGAAAGATTGTTCGTTCTCGGGCTTATATTCGCCTTTGCGGTAAAGGTATGCTTTAACGTGGCTTATAAGTGTATTCACGTCCTCGTTGTCGTCCGAATGAACGATGAGTCCGGGACGCTTATCGAGCAGGAGAATGTCACTGTCCTCATAAATAATATCGAGCCTTGGCGTTAACCTCATGAAGGCTTCGTTAACGGCTTCATCTGAGAAAAATTCCTCTGCGATGAAAAGCTCAACCGTGTCGCCTTCATTCAGAATGTAACCAATCTCGGTCCTCTTGCGATTGACCTTGATTTTTTTGGTTCGTATACATTTATACATGAGCGATTTCGGAAGTGCTTTGATTGCTTTTGAGAGAAATTTATCGAGACGTTGGCCTGCATCGTTTGCTTTTATATAGAGTGTTCGCATATTGACTCCGTTCTTTTTCTTGGTTCATTTTACGTATATCGGCGGAATATCGGCTTTTTCTTTCGAGCAGATACACACCGTGTAGCCGTCCGTGTCGAAATGTGAAAATTGCAAGGGAAGATCAAAAGTACAAAATGATGAAAGCGGACGCGAAAAACCATCGCCCGTATACTTGATGTAGCTTTCCTTTGCACACCATATTTCATAAAACCGATCACACGTTTTTTTTCTTACATATTCGGCTTCCTCTTTTGTAAAATAACGCTCGGCAAGACGTATCAATCGATCTTCTTCGGCATAACGGTATTCAAGGTCAGCACCGATCTCGCTGTCCGAAACGGCAACAAGGCATCTTTCGTGTGAATGTGCAATGCTCAGATAAATGCCGTCCTGCGAAACGTACGGTTTTCCGTGAGCGTCCTTTAAAATTTGCAGATCACAGCCGAATGTTTCTTGCAGGGCCTTTGCGGCGAGCTTTTGCGCCTCTGAATGTTCGGTTGCCTTGGTACAGCCGGCGATGTATATTTTTATCATACAGCCGATCCTTTCATAAAACGTGACAATTGGGTGCCGCACGTTTATGCCACACCCAATCTCTTTACTTTTCTTCGAGCTTTTCCGGCTCAATTACAATGCTGACTCGCTGCGATTTATCAGACCAGATAATCTTTCTCGGACATTTGACAACACATTCGCCGCACTGTACGCATTTTTCGTAATCAATCGATGCAACACCGCCCGAAACGTGTATTGCATCATGGTCGCAGGCCTTTTCACATATCTTACAGCTGATACAGCCGACCTCACAGTATGAACGTGTTACAGCGCCCTTATCGACAGACATACAGCCAACCCAGTGAGTTGAATCATAAGGAATCAGCTTGATTATCTGCTTCGGACAAGCTTCAACGCATCTTCCGCACGCCTGACATTCCTCATAGTTGACAGCCGCAACGCCGTTTACAATCTTGATCGCATTGAACGCACACGCTTTTGCGCAGGTGCCAAGTCCGATACAGCCGTTGGGACAGAGCTTGTCGCCGCCGCTCATTTTCGATGCCGCGAAGCAGTCCTGCGCTCCGGCGTAAATGTATTTTTTCTTTGCAAATTCCGATGTACCCGAGCACATTACCTGCGCACGCATACGGATCGGTTTTTCCGGAGGCACGCCCATGATGTTTGCTATTTTTGCGGCGAGTGCTTCATCTCCGGCAACGCAGGCAGAGGTTTTTGCTTCGCCCTTTGCGATAGCCTCAGCAAGTGCAGAACAGCCTGTATAGCCGCATCCGCCGCAGTTTGCACCGGGAAGAATCTCGGCAATTTCTTCGATTCTCTCGTCATCCGGCGGAATGAAAAATATCTTTGAAGCTACGGCGAGCAGTATACCCATTGCACCGCCGAGAACTGCAAACCACAAAACGGCGGAAAGTATATTTTCTATGTTACCCATATTAATCACCTTCCGTTAAAATTTCATTCCGGAGAAGCCGGAGAATGCCATTGCGATAAGTCCTGCGGCAATGAGAGCAATCGGTGTGCCTCGGAAGCTTCTCGGCGGCTTTGCGAATGAGATACGGATTCTGACGCCTGCGAAAATAACTATCGCAAGTGTGAAGCCGAGTGCGGACGAGAAGCCGTATGCAAGCGATTCGGTGAAATCGTAACCGTTCTGGATATTGAGAAGCGCAGAACCGAGCACCGCACAGTTAGTCGTTATAAGCGGCAGATAGATGCCGAGTGCGCCGTAAAGTGCGGGAACAAATTTGCGAAGGAACATCTCGATAAGCTGTACAAGAGAAGCAATGATGAGTATAAATGCGATGGTTTCGAGATATTCAAGTCCAAACGGAACGAGTATCAGATAATAAACAGCCCAGGTTGCCGCACTTGAAAGCGTCATTACGAATGTTACCGCAAGTCCCATTCCGAGAGCAGTGTCGGGCTTTTCCGAAACGCCGAGAAACGGACAGATTCCGAGGAATTTTGAGAAAATATAGTTCTCAACAAGCACTGCACCGAGCATAAGAAGTAATATTTCAACTAAATAATCCATGTCAGTTTTCCTCCGCCTGTTCGTTCATGTCATTTGCGTATTCGTCTGCAATTTCACGCATCTCTGCCTCGGCTGCAGCCTTATCAAGTGCACGTTTCTTTGCCGCTAACTTTTTGTTTCGTATGTACATCAGCTTATTCATAACGGCGATGAGACAACCGAGCGTTAAGAAAGCGCCTGATGGGAGGACGAAGATGATTGCCGGTTCATAGGAATCGGGAAGGATCTGTATGCCGGCAAATTTTCCTGAGCCGATTATTTCGCGCACGGACGAGAGAACGACCAGCGCAAACGTGAAGCCAAGACCCATCGACAAGCCGTCAACCGCAGAGGGAAGCACGGGATTCTTCGATGCGAATGATTCCGCACGTGCAAGGATGATACAGTTTACAACGATGAGCGGAATAAAGAGTCCGAGAGATTTGTCAAGGCTCGGCAGATATGCCTTGATGAGAAGCTGAATTGCCGTAACAAAGCCTGAGATAATAACGATATATGAAGCGATACGTATCTGCTTCGGGATAAAATTGCGCAGTATTGAAATGAATACATTCGAGCAGATGAGTACGGCGGTTGTTGAAAGTCCCATGCCGATTGCATTGGTTACAGAGGTTGTGACAGCAAGGGTTGCGCACATACCAAGTAACTGCATGAATACGGGGTTTTTGAAGAGGATTCCGTCAAGAAGCTGGTTCACAAAATCCTTTAATGTATAGTTTTTCACTTCGCACCTCCGTTCAGACTGCCCGGGAAGATCATTTTGTGTATCGAAAGTGCATTTTCAACTGCATCAAGAATGGCATTTGAGGATATTGTCGAGCCGGTGATGATGTCAATATCAACCTTTGGTTTGAGCGAGGAGTTGTTTTTTCCTATGTACTGACTAAGATAGCCTGCATCTTCAACACGGCTGCCAAGTCCCGGAGTTTCCGAGTGTGAGATCAGCTTTACGCCGGCAACTGTTCCATCGGTGCAAACGCCGACCATAACGGTTATTTCACCGCCAAAGCCGAGGGGATTTACTTCCGCAACATATCCGAGGATGCCATCGCCTGCGTGAACATTATAAACTGCAGACATTCCTTCAAATAGTACGCCCTCAATCGGAGTATTGCTTTCTGCCTCGGGGAATATTGATGATATTGCTTCTGCCTTTTCGCGCTCGGCGTTTTCGGCAATTCTGTTAACTGTCAGAGCGTTGACACAGGAAAGTAAGAGTGCCGTTATCATGCTGATCACAAGCAGCTTCACCGTTATAACAGCGATGAATTTTCTGTCGGCGGTGTTTTCCGTTATCTTATTTGTTTGCATTGGCAACCTTACCACCTCCGAATCTTGTGGGCTTTGTGTAGCGATCAATATACCACACAAGCAGGTTCATAATAAGTATTGAGAAGGAAACGCCCTCGGGATATCCGCCGAAATATCGGATAAGCACGGTCAATGCACCGCATCCGATTCCGTATATGATACGTCCGCGTTTTGTTATCGGCGAGGTTGAATAGTCAGTTGCCATGAAGATTGCGCCGAGGAAAAGACCGCCGGAGAATATTTCACAAAGTGCAAAATCGAGTGCCGGTGCGCCTTGCGGGAAAATAAGGGAAAGCACGAATACTGTTCCGATAAAGCTTACGGGAATATGCCAGGTTATAACACGTCTCACAAGCAGATAAATGAAGCCTGACGTAAGAAGAAGCGCTGAAACCTCACCGATACAGCCGTTTTCAACACCGATAATAGCATCGGCAAGGGAAGTGCCCGGTAAGACACCGTTTTTCAGTGATGCGAGAGAGGTTGCACTTGCAACAGCGTCAACACCCTCCGGAACGCCGATGGCAAAGGTTGAAAGCTTGGCACCGGGATTCGTAAAAATGCTCATATACGTGGGCCATGCAAAAAGGAATACACGTGCGGCAAGAGCCGGGTTAACGAAATTCTTTCCGATTCCGCCGAAAAGCTGTTTAACGACGACGATTGCGAAAACCGCACCAACTGCGCCAAGCCATAACGGAGCGGATACGGGAAGATTCAGCGCAAGGAGCATACCCGTTACTACGGCTGAAAAATCAAGGACGGTTACGGGCTTCTTAATGAGCTTTTCATATGCGAACTCGGCGAGCACAGCAAATATTATTGATATTGCCGTATGCATAAGTACGCGGTAACCAAAGAGGAAAACGCCCCAGATTAGTGCCGGAATGAGCGCGATACAAACATCGAGCATGACGGTTCGTGTTGTGTCGTAAGCGCGGATATGAGGCGGAGGTGTTACCGTGAGCAGCTCGGGCATAAATTCGTTAAGATCGACTGTTTCCTGCTCGTGGGATGCTTCGGGGACAGTATTTATTACCTCGGATTCGGTAACCTCGTTTGTATTTTTCTGATTGTTATCCATGCTGATCCCCCCTTTACTTAAGCTTACTCTGCTCAAGAGCTGCCTGCATTGCACGTTTGTGGTCATTGATCTTGACCTTGGTTGCTCGTATATACTGTACTATCGGGACGTGTCCGGGACAGTTATATGAGCAGCTTCCGCACTCAATACAGCTTAAAATGTTGAATTCTTCTGCCATATCGAGCTTGTTCTGCATTGAAAACATTGCAAGATAGCTCGGCATGAGCCTCATTGGACAGTTGTTTACACAGCGACCGCAACGAATACAAGCGGAGGGCTGTTCAAAATAATGATCAAACTTTTTTGAAAGCGCGAGGACTGCCGATGTACCCTTAGTGACTGCCGTGTCAATATCCCACTGGGCAACACCCATCATCGGACCGCCGCAGATTATTTTGTTCGGTGTTTTGATAAATCCGCCGCAGAATGTGATGAGATCGCGATAGGTTGTTCCAATCGGTACAAGCAGGTTTTTAGGATTCTTTATACAATCACCGTCAACGGTCACAATGCGCTCGGTCAGCGGCATACCGGTTGTGAAGGCTTTGTTTATTGCAGCACAGGTTTCCGCATTGAAAACGCAGCATCCGACGTCTGCCGGGAGCTTTCCTGCTGCGAGCTTGCGTCCCGTAAGTGCGAAAATGAGCTGTCGTTCATCTCCTTGCGGATACTTGGTTTTGAGTAACGAAACCTTTATACTTCTATCCTCGCCGAGGCGTTCACGCAGTATCTTTGCCGCATCACGCTTGTTATCTTCGATGGCGATGATACCCTCTTTAAGCGAGAAAGTATGCATCAGTATCTTAAGTCCGTCTATAACCAAATCGGGCTTTTCGAGAAGTAAACGGTGGTTTGCCGTGATGAACGGTTCACACTCGGCGCAGTTTATGATGATATGCTCAACCTTGCCGAGTGCGGACTGAATTTTTGCGTATGTAGGGAAGGTTGCGCCGCCCATTCCGGAGATTCCGGCGTTTCGCACAATTTCAATGATCTCATCCGGAGTTGTGTCCTCAAGCTTTTTGCTCCACGGCTTTATGTCGGGGCACAGACGGTTCTCGCCGTCATTCTCGATGATCACGTTTCTGATGAGCATGCCATTATTTGCTTTCTTTTCGTCAATTTTGACTACCTTGCCGGAAACGCTTGAATGAACATTACATCCGAGCTTGCCGTCAACAACGCCGATTACCTGGCCGAGGTCAACAATATCGCCGGCTTTAACACACGGCTCGGCGTGCGCACCGATATGCTGTGACATTGGAATTGAAACGGTTTTTGGAGCCGGCATTGGTTCCACCGCACATTTACGGGTGTGTTTGTGTTCACTTACGTGGATTCCGCCTTTAAAGGTCAGTGCCACAAGATCACCTCTTTTACTGAAAAATGATAGAAAACAATTATATTTACATTATACTACATATTTTAGAATATTGCAAGAGTTAAAATGACGAAATTAACAAAAAAATTTATATTAAACTATGGTTTTATGCAAATTGTCAACAAAATAACAAAGATTCGAGGTATTGTCCTCTTGGCAAGCGTTGATTTATGAGGCAGAGAGGCCTTGAGACTGAAATTTATAAAAAAGAAATCGCCCGCCGAATAATGCGAGCGACTCTTTTAATGATGTGTTTTACGCGCTGTATACGCTGACAGCCTTCTTGCCGCCTGCGATATGCTCGAACTTGACCTTACCGTCAATCAGAGCAAACAGGGTGTCATCCTTGCCGATTCCGACATTGTTGCCGGGATGTACTGCTGTACCTCTCTGGCGGATGATGATGTTGCCTGCCTTTACAGCCTGACCGTCGGACTTCTTAACGCCGAGACGCTTTGCTTCGCTGTCACGACCGTTCTTGGTGGAGCCGACGCCCTTCTTATGAGCGAAAAACTGTAAGCTGAGCTTTAACATAGTTAATCTACCTCCGTTATCTTAATTGAGAAAAAAGCTTTTTTGAATTACAAGTCAGATTAGTTCCTCTACCACGTCAACGTCGAGAAAATCGTAGTATTCCTCAAGCATATCGTTAAGCTGGTAGTAATAAGCCTGGATAAGTCCCGATATTGCATAACGCTTGCGTTCATCCTCCTCAAATTCGGGAAGTGCACCGCGTGCGATAACTTTAATATCTGTGGTTTCTTCATCGATTGTATAATCAACGTCGGAAGCATATGCAACCTCGATTGTGTTGATTATCAGCATAGTCATTGCGGATATTGCGGCGCAGAGCGGATCGCTTCCTGCTTCACCGTATCCGGTATGCCCCTGCTCACTGAAGCCGTAAAATACGTTATCCCACTTATGAAAAACTATCTTTGTCATTGCGGATTAGCCGACGATCTTTTCGATCTGAACCTTGGTGTAAGGCTGTCTGTGACCGATCTTCTTCTTGGAATCCTTCTTGGGCTTGTACTTCAGGATGTGGATCTTGGGACCCTTACCGTTCTTAACGACCTTTGCTTCAACGCTTGCACCCTCAACATAG
>JAZNFB010000100.1:0-5155 GCA_045588895.1 Candidatus Flemingiibacterium sp. | reverse complement strand
CAGATAGGCGGACCGAGCGGCGCTTGCCTCACTGCAGAGCATCTTGATCTCCCGCTTGATTTTGATACGCTGAAAAAAGTCGGCGCTATGATCGGCTCGGGCGGTCTCGTCGTTATGGATGATAAAACCTGTATGGTTGAGGTTGCACGCTTCTTTATGAATTTCACACAGAACGAATCCTGTGGAAAGTGCGTGCCGTGCCGCGAGGGTACAAAGAGAATGCTTGAAATTCTCGAGCGTATCGTCGCAGGTGAAGGTCGTGAGGGCGATATTGAGCTTCTTGAGGACCTTGCCGATACGATTGTCAACACTGCACTTTGCGGTCTGGGTAAATCCGCACCGAATCCGATTATCAGCACAATAAAGAACTTCAGAAGTGAATATGAAGCGCATATTTACGAGAAAAGATGCCCGGCGGGAGCATGCCAGAAGCTTAAGAGAATCACAATTGATCCGGAGCTTTGCAAGGGCTGTTCGAAGTGCGCGCGTCAGTGCCCGGTCGATGCAATTTCCGGTAAGGTGAAAGAACCGTTTACGATTGATCTTTCAAAGTGCATACGCTGCGGAAGCTGTGTCGGTGCATGTCCGTTTAAGGCTATAAAGGAGGATTAGGACGATGGCAGATAAAAAGTATATGACAATAGACGGTATCCCCGTTGAAATAAATGGCGAAAAAAACCTTTTGGAGCTTATCCGAAAAATAGGGATAAAGCTTCCTACTTTCTGCTATCATTCCGACCTCTCGGTTTACGGTGCGTGCCGTATGTGTATGGTAGAAAATGAACGCGGCGGTCTTGATGCCGCGTGCTCCACGCCCCCTCGTGAGGGAATGAACATACGCACCAACACTGAGCGTTTACGCCGTTACCGTCGCAATATTCTCGAGCTTATTATCGCAAACCACTGCAATGATTGCACAACCTGCAAGAACAACCTCCGTTGCAAGCTTCAGGACCTTGCAATGAGATATAACATCGACGGTGTCCGTTTCCCGAACACTTCGGGAAATGCCCGTCCCAAGGACGAATCCTCAGATTCAATATCTATGGATCCTTCAAAGTGCATTCTCTGCGGCGACTGCGTCAGAGTGTGCCATGAGTTGCAGAACGTCGGTGCGATCGACTTTGCATTCCGTGGCTCCAAGATGAGTATCAGCACAGCTTTCGGAAAGCCGCTTTCCGAATCTCCATGTGTTGGTTGCGGTCAGTGCGTCGCTATCTGCCCGACGGGTGCGCTCGTCGTTAAAAATCATATTTCCCCCGTTTGGAAGGCGGTTGATAACCCGGAAATAAAGACAACCGTCCAGATTGCTCCCGCAGTCCGCGTTGCGGTGGGACGTGAGCTCGGCGTTCGTGACGGTGAGAATGTTATGGGCAAGATCGTTGCTGCGCTCAGACTCATGGGCTTCGACGAGGTTTATGACACATCACTCAGCGCTGACATCACGGTCATCGAAGAATCAAACGAATTCCTCGAACGCCTTGAAAACGGAGGAACACTTCCGCTTATGACCTCCTGCTGCCCCGGTTGGGTCAAATATTGCGAGAACAAGCATCCCGAGCTTCTCGACAATGTATCTTCCTGCAAATCTCCGATGCAGATGTTTGCGGCGCTGCTCAAGGATCGCGCAAAGAAGAACGGTGAAAAGACCTTCCACGTTGCAATTATGCCCTGCACGGCGAAGAAATCGGAAGCAACCCGCGATGAATTCAAGACAGACGGTTGCCCCGATGTCGATGCAGTTATCACGACGAACGGACTTATCCGTATGATCAAAGAATCAGGTATTATGTTTGAATCACTTGAGCCTGAAGCTGTCGATATGCCTTTCGCAACAATCTCCGGTGCCGGTGTTATTTTCGGCGTTACCGGCGGTGTTACCGAAGCGGTGCTTCGCCGCGTTGCTTCCGGCAAAACCCGCTCGGAGCTTCTTGCCGTTGCGAACAAGGGACAGCGCGGAATGGAAGGCATCAAGGAATTTGAACTCGAATATGGAGATAAAACTCTCCGTATCGCAGTTGTCAGCGGTCTCGCAAATGCAGAAAGCATCATCAAGCGTATGCAAGCCGGTGAGCATTTTGACTTCATCGAGGTTATGGCTTGCCCCGGAGGCTGCATAAGCGGCGCAGGTCAGCCCTATGTTATGCACGAAGAACGCAAGGAAAGGGCAAAGGGACTCTATGAAGCAGACAGATTGCTCAGTGTCCGGCGCTCAGAAGAAAACCCTCTTGTTTCGGAGCTGTACGAAAACGTCATCGGTGACCGTGCGCATGAGCTTCTGCACGTACACTATAAAAAGTAACCGATAGGAAATAGAAATATTCAGGTGCATCCACGCATCACTCTTTGGAGAGCTGATGCGTGAATGCACCTTTTCAATAACCGTATGATATTTTGAAAACGCGTGGGCAAAAAGCATTGTCTTTGAATTCCAAAACTATAGCATATTACAGTTATATAATCCATAAAAAGTTGTAAAGTTCATTGAAATAATTCTTTCTTCTGCTATACTTTAATTACTTTTGATAATACAAGGAGGAAAATAAATATGGCTTTTTATATGGAAAAAATGACTGTGAAAGATATGCAAAAGGCGATGGAACAGACAAAAACGGTAATTATACCTACAGGCGTTGTTGAACAGCACGGCTTTCATCTTCCTCTCTCAACGGACATATTAAATGCAGTTAAACCGACAGTTATAGCGGGAGACAGGCTCAATGCCGTTGTTGCTCCGGTGGTAAATTACTGTTTTTCGGGAGGTGAGCTGTTAGGGACTGTCAACGTAAGCCCTAATACATTTGGTCTCTATATTTCAGAAATTGTTTCCGAGTTCGTCCGAATGGGATTCGTAAATATAATTGTCCTGTTGGGACATGCGGGTACGGATAATATAAATGCACTTCGCAATAGTCTGCAGATGCTACTGCGCAGAGATAAAAATGTGGCGGAAAAAATTTCATTGTCGTTGGTTGAAGTATGGAAGTTATCTCCGACATGGTTATCAGGCTTTTCATTAGAACCCGAGCATGATTTTCATGCGGGTATGATGGAAACATCTTTGATGATGTATTGGGCACCTGAATTGGTAGGAAAAGAAATAACTATGGACGAAGAATACTATGCCAAAATGATGAGAACCGATCAGGATTGGTTTGAAAAGAGAACAAAACCGTTTGATTCTCCGTTTGTTGTTGAAACGGTTGGACAGCGTGATGAAATTAAGGTTGGAGTAATGGGAATGCCTGAGCAGGCAACAAAAGAGCTCGGCGAAAGAATCTGCAACGAAATAGTAGATGGATTGTGTGAATTTGTTAATGAATTAGAAAACCGATAAAGTTTTTCTTTTGATAAATCACAACAAGAAATGCTTGCATTATTTTTCTTTCAATAACCGTATGATATTCCCTGCTGGAATTTAAGCGGGGTCATTCCCGTGCAGCGTTTGAAGATTTTTATAAAATAGCTTGTGCCGGGATATCCAACAAGAGATGCGACGCTTGAAACGGAATAACCTTGTGCGAGAAGCGGCTTTGCGGCCTCAACGCGCGTGAGGGTGATAAAGGTGTTTACAGTCATGCCCACTGCCTGCTTGAAATCGCGCGTGAACTTCGCGTAGCTGACAAAAAACTTTGAGGCAAGAAAATCGAGCTTTATATCCTCAGCGTAATGCTCGCGGATATAGCTGACCGTTTCGTCGATATATGTTGCTGTTGCAGGAATATCGCTTTCTGAGTTTTTGCGGGCAACGTCATTTGCAAGGAGCATAAGCTCTGAGACCAGAAGGCGTGATTCAAGCGAACCTGTGCGCGAGGCGGGGGCGTTTTCAAATCTGTCGTAAAGGGTTTCCATAATGGTGAGCATACGCCGGTATATTTTGTCGGGAACGCGGTATATCGCAGAGCGCGACATAAAGTGCGAAAAAATGCTGCTGTATTCAGGAAGAAAGGACGATACGAAATCAGGGTTAAACATAATCTGGTATCTTTCGTATTTTTTCTCCTGATTTATGTAAGGATTGTGGAGCTGATATGCCGCTGAGAAGATAAAGCAGTGCTCGTTGTCAATGCGGTCAACGCATTTGTTCGATGTATAGGTGACGTCTCCGTCGCTTATCAGCGAAAACTCGTGATACGGGTGAGAGTGAAGAGTTCTTCGATCCTGCTCAAAACCCTTTCCGCTGTAAAAGTCAATGCGGAAATCGCTGTTCAGTTTTTCAATAACGTATATTTGCATATTTTCATCTCCGTTAAGTGTATCGAAATGTTGTATTTTTATTGGATTGTTGCTTGTCTTGACATATATAATGATAATATAATAATGTTATAAATTTGTCAAGGGGGGGCGCAGTCTCATTATGAAAAAGTTTATGAACGAGAATTTCTTGTTGGAGAATAAAACTGCGAGAATTCTTTATCACAAATATGCGAAAAAGATGCCGGTTATAGATTATCATTGCCATATCTATCCACATCAGATAGCAGAGGATAAGCATTATAAAACAATTACCGATGTGTGGCTTGACCGCGACCATTACAAGTGGCGCGCGATGCGTACATACGGCATCCCGGAAAAGTATGTCACGGGGGACGCATCACCCAAGGAAAAGTTTATGAAGTGGGCAGAGGTTTTGCCATACTGCATAGGGAATCCGCTGTATCACTGGACACAGCTTGAGCTTAACCGCTTTTTCGGCGTAAACGAGCCGCTCTGCCCCGAGAGCGCGGAGCGTATCTGGAATAAGTGCAACGCGGTGCTTGCAAGGAAAGACTTTGGTGTGCGCGGAATCATAAAGCACTCAAATGTTGAGATAATCTGCACCACGGATGATCCGATAGACAGCCTTGAATTTCACGAGCAGCTTGCCGCGGACGAGAGCTTTGACGTAACCGTTCTTCCGAGCTTCCGTCCGGATAAGGCGGTGAACATCACCCGCCACGAGTTCTGCGGATATATAGCAGAGCTTTCAAAGGTTGCGGGAATAGAAATAAAGTGTTTTAATGATTTATGTGAAGCGCTTGATAAGCGCCTTGATTTCTTCATTGCTCACGGTTGCCGCATCACAGACCATGCGCTTGATACGGTTGAATACGGCGATGAGGATGTGGTCGCCGCAAACGAAACGCTTCTTCGTGCGCTACGAGGGGAAAAGCTT
>JAZNFB010000099.1:0-3124 GCA_045588895.1 Candidatus Flemingiibacterium sp. | reverse complement strand
GGCGGCAACGTCACGGTAAGATGACGGAAGAAGCTTGCGACGACGTAAAGGACGCACATCGATGCCTAAATTGTGTATAAACTCTGCAAATGCCTGAACCTTTTCGTCAGACGGCTCCTCATGGATTCGAAAGACACACGGCAATGCCATTGAAGTGAGCCACGAAGCCGCCGCCTCATTTGCCGCAAGCATGAACTGCTCAATCATCCGCTCAGAAATACCTCGTTCACGTGCGACAATATCACAAGGCTCTCCGTTTTCATCAAGCAAAATAACAGATTCGGTTGTTTCAAGCTCAAGTGAGCCGCGTCTATGTGACTTTTCAAGCAGTATTTCGTAAAGCTCTAACATTGTCGGAAGCGTATCGGAAAGCAAAAACTCATATTTATCGAAAAATTCCGATTTGTCACCGTTTTCAATAACATCGTTCACTTCATGATACACACCGCGCACCTTTGACGAGATAACCGATTCACGAAATTCCGCTTCAACTATACCGCCGGCACGGTCGATATGCATAAGTGCAGAAAGAGCGTATTTATCGCTGTCACGGTTTAAAGAACAAACGCCGTTTGAAAGTTCCTCGGGAAGCATCGGAACGACCTTATCGGTAAAATAAACAGACGTACCGCGGCGCATCGCCTCATCATCAAGTGCGCTTCCGGCTCTGACGTATTCGGCAACATCCGCAATGTGAACTCCGAGCAGGTATCCGTCCCCGTCACGTTCAATCGAGATGGCATCGTCAAAATCCTTTGCATCAGCGCCGTCAATCGTAAATATGATCTTATCGCGCAGGTCAAGACGCCCATCGAGGCTACAACCGGGAATAATCGCACGTGCTTCGGCAAGGGTTGCATCATCGAAACGTGTCTTTATGCCGTTTGCATAGAGTATTGCCTGATAGTTGGCTGCTCGTGAATCGGTAGAGCCGAATATGCGAAGCACCTTTCCCATAGCGCTGTCATCGTTTGCAGTGGGATAGCGTGTTATACGAACAAGCACCTTGTCTCCATCCCTTGCGCCATTCGCCTGTGCGGTTGGAATTAGAAGCTTAAAGGTGAATTTCGGGTCGTCGGGCGTAACAACAACACGGGTCTGCGGCGCTTTTACGGGCGCTTTTTTACCCTTTTTCTTAGATTTGCCAACCTTTGCCTTTGCCGAACCCGTACGAACAATGTGCAGTGTTCCGACAACCTCACTCACCGCACGCTCTATTATGCGTACAACCTCGCCCTCACGGTGTTCGCCATGTCCGTTTTCCTTAATAACTGAAACTATCACACGGTCGCCCATCATAGCACCGTGCGCATTATCACGTGAAATAAAAATGTCATCGCTATCCTGCAAAAGGAATCCGAAGCCTCGGGTTGTTGCCTTGTAAATGCCGACAATATAACCGGAATCAGCCGTTTTAATAAGCTTTCCACGCTTGGTCTCGCATATTTCGCCAAGCCGTATCAGCTCGTTTACCGACTCCGCAAACAGGTCATATTGGTAAGGTTCAAGCGCAAGAGCCGCAGTCATATCACGCATATCCATCGGAATATAGAGCTCGCCGCAAACGGTTTCAAGGACAAGCTCCTTCATTTTTTCAAGATCATCAATATGATTCATCATATACCTCGGTATTCGAAAAATAAGAGAAAGCCGCACACCACGGCATGATTATCTTTTCCGGGTAAGCATAATTAAATGCACTCGGAATCATGCGTAGGCAGCGGCTTTGTAAATTTTTGTGTAAATTATTCTGCAGCAGTTGTTTCCTCTGTGGTGGTGTCTTCTGCGGCGGTAGTTTCCTCTGCATCGACGGTATCGTCACCCTCAACAGCGGGATCATCTGCAATAGTGGTGTCTTCGCCCTCAGCAGCAGTAGTGTCCTCGGCAGCAGTAGTATCCTCAGCAGCAGTGGTGTCCTCACCCTCTGCAACAGTGGTATCATCTGCAACGGTGGTTACTGCTCCATCGTCGGTGACGGTGTCAGTATCCTGCGCTACATACATTACAACAACAAGCAGGCAGAAGATAACCGCAACAACAGCCGTAACCTTTTGGAGCACACGGTCGATGCTTGTACCCTTTGTTTTGCCAAAGAAAGTTTCAGCGCCGCCTGCGATAGTGCCGGGCATCTTGTGTGATTTGCTGCTCTGAAGAAGAATGGAAATTACGAGAAATACTGCCGAAACGAGCAGAAGAATTCCAATAATTGTATTAGTCATTGTTTTGTCCTCCAAAAAATATATTCTAAAACTCAGATAACAATATTCTATCATAAAATTCCGTCAATTGCAAGAGGTTTTTGAAAATTTGTGTAAATATTTTTTGAAGTATGCATTTTTTCGGATTTTTATTTTTTTTGCAAAAACCCCTTGACAAGCAATTTGTTTTGTGGTATCATATTTATGTTGCAGACAGCAAGCATCTCAAACGGAGAGATGTCCGAGCGGTTTAAGGAGCCGGTCTTGAAAACCGGTGACTCTCGCGAGGGAGCCGTGGGTTCGAATCCCACTCTCTCCGCCAATTTGTCTGCACGAATTTAATATTCAGTTCGGCATAAATGGAGAAGTACTCAAGTTGGCCGAAGAGGCGCCCCTGCTAAGGGTGTAGGTCGGATTTAAACCGGCGCGAGAGTTCAAATCTCTCCTTCTCCGCCAGACGGCAAGTTTTTGGGGCTTGCCGTTTTTCTTTTATCAAAAAAACTTATATAAATAAATCATAAACCGCAGAGATATTATTTCCCTGCGGTATTTTTATAATTAAGCTTTAACCTTCCGTACTTTTCGTTCATCATAAGAATCTCGTTTTTACCTCGCATACCGTCAACCGCACCGGGCGCAAAGAGACTGCACGCTGCCGCAGCCGAGGCAAATTCAAGCAACTGCTTGTCCGCATACTCGTTGTAAATGCCATAGAGACAGCCTGCACAGAAAGCGTCACCTGCACCGACACTTCCCTTTATCTCGGATTTCGGAAGCGCAATCGACGGCACAATCGTAAATTCTCCCGTAACCGCATCAAGCGAGAAGCACGCCTCCTTTGAATGGACAATCGCCTTATCCTTCACTCCGCATTCAATCATCTTTTCCATCGAAATACGGATGTTTTCAATGTTCAGCCGTCCGTC
>JAZNFB010000098.1:0-6112 GCA_045588895.1 Candidatus Flemingiibacterium sp. | reverse complement strand
GCTGCGGCTGTAACCAAAAAGTATGGCAAGGGTAATATCGTTGCAATGGGTCTTGATTTTGGAACTGTGTATACAAACAACCGCACAACCTGTGCAAAGAACTTCTTCAAGCAGGCAGCGGCAATCACATTCCCGAATCCTGCAGTTAAGGTTGAAGGCTCCGATTATGCCGAGCTTAATATCACTCGCCGTGACAACATGATGTTCATTCATCTGCTCAATTACGGCGGTCCTCACGAGGTTCCCTCTATCCGCACCTTCAACGAGATTCCGAAGATCGGTCCGCTCACCGTAACCATTTCCGATGCAATCTCGCCGAAGTCGGTTACAATCGAGCCTGAGCACAAGGCTTGGACAGGCGACAAGCATAAGATCATTATCGATTCGCTTGATATTCACACTGTTATTGCAGTTGAACTCTAATAAATATTCGACAGGCATCACTTTGTTTGGTGTCTGTCTTTTTTTATGCAAACACCTCTGCGCTCGCTCACCCTCCCAACAACCGCATATTTGTTGCCGCTTTTATTTGTGATATCTTTGACTTCTCCTGCACAAAAGTAACTTTTATGCCGCAAACAGTATTAATGTGGTCGGACAGGCGATAACCATGATACGGTCGTTGGGATACCAAACGGAGGCGTAGGAGCCGGAGTGAGGAGGGTTCCCAACTATCGAGAGCGTCTCGAAGCTCTATGCGAAGCCTCTGTGAGCGAATGCGTCCATTAAAGTTTTTGCGGAGCTTTTTTCAAAAAGCGACCGTAATTCCCATATGCAAAAACTTCCCACTCATAAAAAAGCCGTCCCTGTTTTAAAGAGACAGCTTTGGTTGATATTATTTTGATTGCTATTAATAATTTTCAGCCTTGATTTTGAAATAAGCCTGAGGATGTGCACAAACAGGGCAGACGGTCGGTGCGGCCTTGCCGATATGAACGTGTCCGCAGTTTCCGCATTCCCAGATCATGTCGCCGTCACGCGAGAATACAAGTCCGCCCTCGACATTCGCAAGCAGCTTGCGGTAACGCTCCTCATGAGTCTTTTCAATGGCTGCCACGCCCTCAAAGAGCTTTGCGATATGGTCAAAGCCTTCCTCACGTGCGTCCTTTGCCATCTGAGCGTACATATCAGTCCACTCATAGTTTTCGCCCTCGGCTGCGTCCTTCAAGTTTTCGGCTGTTGTACCGATTCCGCCGTTTAAGAGCTTGAACCACATTTTTGCGTGCTCTTTTTCATTTTCTGCAGTTTCAAGGAAGAGCTGTGCAATCTGCTCATAGCCATCCTTTTTAGCCTTAGAAGCGTAGTAGGTGTATTTGTTGCGTGCCTGAGATTCACCTGCAAACGCTGCGGCAAGATTTGCTTCTGTTTTTGTTCCTTTAAGATCCATTTTTAATATCCTCCCAAAATAGATTTTTCCGCACCTGCGGGTTACTACAATTTTATTATATCCAAGTTTTAGCATAAAATCTACACATATTTTATGAACAACATATTTTTTCACGCAAGCCCTATTGCAATCGGTAAAAAATTGTGTTACAATTATGGAAAGAGATTTTTTATTGAGGGATAGCGATGTTTAAAAGCGTTTTTACAAAATACATCACATTTTTTATGATGATGATAATAGTGAGCTTCCTTGTCTTGACCTTTATACTTTGCCGCATGGTCGGAAGCTGGTCCACGGATGCCAAGGCTGATATCGTTGAAAAAAGCTCCACTGTTGTTGCGTCGGCTGTTGAGAATATGTTTATTACCGATGATACGGAGAATTTTAACGGCTTTGTTTATTTTAACCGTGAAAGCTTTGAGCAGCTTGTTTCGGCACTCGCAGATTACAGCGGCGATGTGCATATTCTGATTATTGACACAAGAGGTGAAATACTCGCTCATAACGACAATCTTGGACAGGGGTATATCAATGCTCTGATACCGCAGTCGGTTATTGACGGCGTAAAGCAAAACGGCGGACAGCGTATTGTCGGTGACCTCGAGGGGGCGTTTGTTCAAAAGCAGCTCATGTATGCTTCTCCGATATCCGATTCGGACGGTGAGCTTGTCGGCATAGTGCTTTCATGCTCTGCCTCGGAGCAGGTTGAAACGCTTATCGGCACGATGATTAAAACGATAATACTTTCCTGCCTTTGGGTGATGCTTGCTTCGCTTGTTGCGGTTTATTTTATAAGTGACCGTGTAATTGCACCGCTTAAGCAGATGTCAAAGGCGGCGAAGAGCTTTGCGGCAGGTAAATTTGACGTGCGAGTTCCAGTAAAGGGCAGAGATGAGGTTGCCGAGCTTGCAACGGCTTTCAACAATATGGCGGCATCCATGGCGAAGCTTGAGGATATGCGCCGTACATTCTTATCGAGTGTTTCACACGATCTGCGAACACCGATGACCACTATCTCGGGCTTCATTGACGGAATTATCGACGGAACAATACCTCCCGAAAAGCACGAATATTATCTTGATATCATAAGAAACGAGGTGCGTCGTCTGGCACGTCTTGTTGCAAGTTTACTTGACATTACACGCATACAGGCAGGTGAGCGCAAATTCAGCAAATCCGCATTTGATATCTGCGAGATGGCGAGACTGATACTCATTTCGTTTGAACAAAAAATTGATGCAAAAAAGCTTGAGGTTGAATTTGACTGTAAGCGTGACAAAATGATGGTTTGGGCTGACCGTGATGCGATATATCAGATACTTTACAATATCTGCGATAATGCCGTAAAGTTTTCGTGTGAGGGAGGCATCTACAAGATAAGCATACTGGAACGCGAGAAAAAGGTGTACATTTCGGTCTACAATGAGGGAGAGGGTATACCTGCCGAGGAGCTTCCATTCGTATTTGAGCGTTTTTACAAGAGCGATAAGAGCCGCGGACTTGACAAAACCGGTGTCGGACTCGGCTTATTCATCGCAAAGACGATAATCGATGCGCATGAGGAGGAGATATGGGTTCGCAGTGAGCACGGTAAGAACTGTGAATTTGTCTTCACTCTGCCGTATACGCCCGAGGGAGAAATTGTCGTTAAGGATTAAGCGGTAACAAAAAAAACAAAACACCCGACA
The DNA here is from genome assembly GCA_045588895.1 of Candidatus Flemingiibacterium sp. Classification (GTDB taxonomy): domain Bacteria; phylum Bacillota; class Clostridia; order Oscillospirales; family CAG-272; genus Flemingiibacterium. The sequence goes on along the minus strand of JAZNFB010000098.1, from coordinate 3,037 downwards.
TCTTCAGAAAATTGAAGCTCTGTCGGATGAATTTTTGTTTTTGATAAAAATGTTATTATTTAACGGGAACCTTTACAATAACCTTGCGGGATGTGCCTTCTCCGCAGCAGGGCTTGTGTGCATCCTCGGGACAGAAGATTGCGAAATCGCCTGCGTTAAGTGTGAGGAGAATACCCTTGCCGGTTTCAAGCGCACAGTCGCCGTCCTCGCTGTAGGGTTTAGTTACAGTCAGAGTTTGGAGATCGGCATATTCGATCTGCTCTGTTCCCTCGAGAATATACTGAATATCGATAAACTGCTTGTGGCTCTCAAATTCTCTGCCTTCTGCAGGAGAGAGGGTGGGAGTGACGACATTGTAATATGCGCCGTTGTCGAGCTGGCGTGTGCCGTCTGTAATATCCGGTGTGAGAGTGCGCAGTACGTCAAGATACTTGTCGAGGTCGGCGGTTGTCATGCCGCAGGATTTGTAGGTTTTGATGTTTCCGATTATCATTGTGATAGCCTTCCTTTTATGAAATGATTTTACAAAGACAGTATATCACAGTTGTCGGGACTTGTCAAGGGATTTTTTGGAGCTGATTGTAATCCGGGAGAATGTGTCAGTCAACGTCAACCGAACAGATCGGCGGAACGAGCGTTAGCGTATCGCTCACGGCAGAAATTATTGCATCATCCGAGACAGAGAGGGTAACTTTTCCGTTTGCATCGGTCACGTAATCGGTGGTATTACCGTTCACAGTGATGCGTGCACCCTCGACGGGAGCCTGTACGGTGTTCCATTCTGCATCGTAGGTGTTCATGGTCAGCGTGAGAGTGAACTGTGTGTTTTCCTTAATATCAAGCTCGGCTTTGTCGAAATAGCAGTAGGTGTCAGACCATGCCACGGTGTCGGTGTATACATATGCAACGATATGATCGCCTGCTTTGATTTGATCTGCAAGGCTCATGCAGGAAATGTTATTCACAGTATAACCGAAGCTTCCGCTCTCATCACCCCAAAGCTTTGCGAGTGACAGTCCGTAATCGGTCATTTCGGAGGCATATCCTGCAGCCGCACCGCCGTTGTATTCTTCCTCATGTGCAAGATAGAGTGCATCAGCCACGGTGAGTGCTCCGTCGCCGTCGGCGTCTCTCAAATCGACATCCTCATAGGCGAGAACGATATTGCCTTTTGAAATGGTTACGTAAACGTCATCCTCCGTATCACCGACGATGTTATCGAGTGCGTCATCGGCAGAATCGATGATGTCATCGGCGTCATCACAGGAGGAAAGAACTAATGCGGAAAGGGTAAGTGTTGATGCGAGAAGTAATGTGAGAAATTTTTTCATTGTTTTGTCTCCTTTTTATTTTTTTATTATAATACAGCAGGCCTGCTTGTATTCACTGTTTTTCACGTCGGCGACGTTTTGCACGTATACGCTTTTCGAGATTTTTCTCTTTACGGTCGTCACTGCGCATCGGTTTTATTTCGGCGGCTTCAAGCGCACGTGGCCACGGACCGAGAAATGCCTTTATCGCGACGGTTTCGCTGTCCGAAAAATCCGAACGCCTTGGATAACGTGTACCTTCAAGCTCGGCGTATTTATTTTGTAACAGCATGATTGCCGACTCGCGTGTGTATTTTTCCATAAAACGGCGCAAAAAAACGCCCCCACCTCCGAGAACGGACGTAAAAGCGCAGAGCTACACAACCTGTCGGGCATGATACAGTACATCGTCCCACAGGATAGTAACGGCTGCACTTTTCTTCGCCCAAAAATGTTTCAGCTTAAGATTCACATACAGCGAGTATTCCGACTTATGCAGGTGCTTCTGCAATTACGGTAGTGGTGGCTGCGACGGATTTTCACCGAACTTCCCTCTGATCCGAGTTTCCCCGGAACCGTATGCGATATTCATTTTCTATATTTTAGCATAGCGGCGTGATGTTGTCAAGAGTAAAATCAAAAATATTTTCCCGAGAATGTTGCTTTGGTCAAAAGCAGGGGGATATCCATTGCGAAACGTAAATATACCATATAATTTATTGTAAGAATCTGCAAGGCGTGGTGTTGTTTAATGGTAAAGGCACAAAAAAGATGTAGTATTTGTCTATTTTTACCGATAAATTGTGTATGATGCTCAAGCATTTGATTAATAAAAATAAAAAATATATCCGAAAAGAGTATTGCTTTTTTGTAAAATGTGTGTTATAATTATTGAGTATAGTTGTAATTGTCTCTATTTGGCATTGCCGGTTGAGACGCCGCTACACCGAATATGGCGAATTATTCATCGCTGTATCTGTTTAATTTATGCTCAACATGATATTTACATATACTTGCTGAGAAATATTTTCGAAAGGAGGAGCTCCAACAATGAAGATTTTTGAAATGCCTGCAATCGAGGTTGAGGTATTCGCAGTTGAGGATGTTATCACAACTTCTATTGATAACCTTGATCCCCCGGATTGCGCTAACCAGCTTCCTCTTGGTTGATTCTCATAACTTATAATGCAGCACTTTGTGGCTGTTAGAAAGTTGAGAAACACTCCCCGGGCTTCGGCCTGGGGCATGGAAGCGAATGGTTTTATCGTGTCTGTGCCCGAGGTCGAGGCTTCTCCCTGTCCGAGATCGTTTTCATTAAAATATGGCGGTTGGGGATTGTGAAAGCAAGAGAAGCCCTGAACTTCGACGGCGAATCCCGTCAAACAAAAAATTTAGAAAGGATGCCTTTTAATAGGCGAAATGTTACCATGAAAAAGAGAATTATCAGCATACTCGTTGGCGCTGCTATGGCACTTTCCATTGCAAGCGCAATCAATGCATACACCCCCACCACTGAGCAGAACAACACTGCAGACGCACTTAATTCGTTAGGTCTTCTTGCAGGCAACGAAAATGGCGATTATATGCTCGAAAAGAGCCTTGAGCGTGATGAAGGTATCACATTTATCGTAAGAATGCTCGGTAAAGCAGATGAAGCTACAGCTGAGGACGCTACATATGATATTCCTTTTACCGTTCTTGATGAGTGGGCTGTTCCTTACGTTGGT
>JAZNFB010000097.1:0-3400 GCA_045588895.1 Candidatus Flemingiibacterium sp. | reverse complement strand
TGAGATCATTGCCTATTGCGTCAAGGAATTTTGCCTTGAGCGTCTCGAATGCGGCAGTGTCAACAGCGTCCTCGCCCGGCTTCAGTGCGGCAATCTTTCCTATCATTTTATTGTATGTCACAACAGCATTGTCAAGATTTTCCCATGAGAAAACGAGGTTCTTGCGGTAATGCGACTGCAGGCAGAAAAGTCTGTAAACGAGCGGATCGTAGCCTTTTTCTTCGAGCAGTGAAACGGTCAGGAACTCGCCCTTGGATTTTGACATCTTACCCGAATTTGTGTTAAGATGGTGAACGTGCATCCAGTAGTTACACCACTTGTGACCGAGATATGCCTCAGACTGTGCAATTTCGTTTGTGTGATGAGGGAAAGCGTTATCGATACCGCCGCAGTGGATGTCAAGATCCTCGCCGAGGTGCTTCATGGAGATACCCGAGCATTCGATATGCCAGCCGGGGTAACCGACTCCCCACGGTGAATCCCATTTGAGCGCCTGATCCTCAAATTTTGACTTTGTGAACCACAGAACGAAGTCGTATTTGTTGCGCTTGTTCTGATCCTCCTCAACGCCCTCACGCACGCCGACCTCAAGATCGTCCTCGGAGAAATCGTTGAAGATATAATATTGCTTCAGCTTTGAAACGTCAAAATAAATGTTACCGCCTGCCGCATATGCAAAGCCCTTTTCGATGAGTGTTTCGATTATACGGATGTAATCGTCAATACAGTTGGTCGCAGGCTCAACCACGTCGGGACGCTTAATGTTGAGCTTACGGCAATCCTCGAAGAAAGCGTCGGTGTAAAACTGTGCGATCTCCATGACCGATTTGTTCTCACGCTTCGCACCCTTGAGCATCTTATCCTCGCCCGTGTCAGCGTCCGAAGCTAAGTGTCCGACGTCGGTTATGTTCATAACGCGCTTGACGTTATAGCCCGAATAGCGCAGAGACTTTTCGAGGATATCTTCCATGATATAAGAGCGCAGGTTGCCGATGTGTGCGAAATGGTAGACAGTCGGGCCGCAGGTGTACATTTTAACGAGCGACGGATCGTTTGGTACGAAATCCTCGCGTGTTCTTGTTGCTGTGTTGTAGAGTTTCATTTTTGTGTTTCTCCTTTTTCTTTCTCCGCAAGTTGCTTTTCAAGCTGCTCAATACGTATAGTCAGCTTGCAAAGCTCCTGCGCAACAGGGTCGGGCAGATGTACCTGGTCAAGATCGCACGGAGATACCTTTGTGCCTGCACGCTTGACAACACGCGCCGGAATACCGACGGCAGTGCTGTTTTCGGGAATTTCCTCGAGTACAACAGCATTAGCCGCAATCTTTGAGTTGCTTCCAACCTTGAACGGACCGAGCACCTTTGCACCCGAGCCAACCATTACATTGTCACCGAGCGTTGGATGACGTTTTCCAACGTGTTTTCCTGTACCGCCGAGAGTTACACCCTGATAAATGGTGCAGTTGTCGCCGATTTCAGCAGTCTCGCCAATAACGACAGCACTTCCGTGGTCTATGAAAAGTCCCTTTCCGATCTTCGCACCGGGGTGGATCTCAATACCCGTTAAGAAACGCGCACCCTGCGAAACCATACGTGCCGCAAAATGCTTGTTGTGCTTGTAAAGCTTGTGCGACAGACGGTATGCAAGCACCGCATGGAAGCCCGAATAAAGTAATGCAACCTCAAGGTCGCTTGTTGCGGCGGGATCTCGTTCACGGATAACACGGATGTCGTTTTTTATTTCGTTTTTAACCTTTTTGAAGCTCTTTAGCATGGAATCAATGTCAAAGTTCATTTTTATAAAGCTCCTTTCATATCAGCAGAATCAAAAAAAGCCCTACAACCCGCCATAGGTTGTAAAGGCGACTTGCGCGGTTCCACTTTACATTGTACTCTTTCGGATACGTATAATATCCTGCTTCTGTAACGTGAAGCAAACGGGAACGGCTACTTGGTTTCACCGAACCGGCTCACGGACGCACTTTATGCCGATGGCTCCGGTACGCGCTCACACCACGTGACACTCACGGCGCGTTTCTCTGTAACCGACTCCAAAAGGCTTCTTCCCGTTCACAGCCTTTACTTGTATGTTACCATTATATACTATAAATTCGATTTTGTAAACACCTTTTTCAAAAAAAGTTGAAAAAATTTGAATGTGGATAATGATACATATTACCGAAAAGGAAAAACTTTTTCTTCTGAAAGTACGATTTGTACAGTATTACTATTGCATTTTTTTGAATTATGGTGTAACATATAATCAGCGCACTATATTCTAAAATATATTTTTATTTTTTAAAGGAGAACAAATCATGAAAAGAATTTTTGCACTTGCGCTTGCAGCTCTCATGGCTGTAACACTTCTCGCATCCTGCGGCAACGACGCTTCCTCCAAGGCAAAAGTAATCGACATTGCTCTTTCTGAGGAATCTTATGCTTTTGCTGTATCCAAGGAAGACGCAGACCTTCTTGGTAAGGTTAACGAATACCTCGCACAGATCAAGGAAGACGGTACATTCGACGCCATCTGCGACAAGTACTTCGGCGAAGGCGAGCCTGAAAAGGTTGCTTCTGCGGCTTTGGATGACACAAAGGATCAGCTCGTTGTTGCAACCAGCACCGGCTTTGAGCCCTTTGAAATGGTTGACGATAAAGGTATGTTCTACGGTATCGACCTCGAAATTGCTGCCGGCCTTGCTGAATATCTCGGCAAAGAGCTTGTTATTCAGGATATGAAATTTGAGTCTGTTGTAACCTCTGTTCAGAACGAACAGTGCGATATCGCTATGGCAGGTCTCACAATCACCCCTGCAAGAGAAGAGGTTGTAACCTTTAGCGATTCCTACTACAATGCAGCTCAGGTGCTTATCGTTCCCGAGGACTGCACCGACTTTGATGAGTGTAAGACTGCTGAGGATGTGGTTGCTATTCTTGACGCACTTACCACTGAAAACAAGATTGGCTGCCAGGCAGGTACAACAGGCGAAACCTATATCCTTGGTGACCTTGATAAGGGAGATGAGGGTTACGGCTTCAAGGGTGTTCCCGCTGAAAAGATGGCATATGATTACGCAGCTCTTGCAGTTACCGCAATGCTCAACGGCGAGATCGACTACGTTATTCTCGATAACGCTCCTGCAAACGCAATTGTTAAGTCTATAAACGGAGACTGATTCAGTTAATTTAAGCTAATGATCGGAGTCGGAACGTCCCTGTTGGCGACCGACTCCAAACTTTTAAGATAGGAGGCCCCAATGGCAGATATTGCAGTAAGGTGGTCAAAATTCTGGCAGTCGTTTTGGATAAACGAGGGTTATGTCCGCGTTTTTTCAGAGGGACTTAAAAATACACTGATCATCGCCGTCGTCGGTCTTATTATCGGTATCGTTATCGGTACA
>JAZNFB010000096.1:0-2157 GCA_045588895.1 Candidatus Flemingiibacterium sp. | reverse complement strand
TACAGTATTATTCATCCTTATCTGCATCATCCTCATCGGAGTCTGCTTCGATTATTGTAACTTTTATCTCCTCAACGAGCTTGTCGTCAACCTTGGTAACCTCAACATGAAGCTTATCAAAATCAAATTGAACGCCAACCTCGGGAAATTCTCCAAGCTGCATCGTAACCCATCCGCTGACGGTCTGCGGAAGCTCATCCTCATCATCAGGGACAATATCAAAATGCTCAAGAAACTCATCCGTTTTCATATCACCTGCGAATGTGACCGTTCCGTCTGAATTTTCGGTGACAGTCTGCTCCGGAGTCTCGTCATGCTCATCCCAAATGTCGCCAACCAGCTCCTCGAGAACATCCTCTAATGTAACAATACCCATCGTACCGCCATAGTCGTCAAGAACTATAGCCATATGTGTCTTTTCCTGCTGGAACTGCGTTAAAAGCTTTGAAATTTTCACGTGACAAGTGATAAAAAACGGTTTTTTCAGTATTTCACCGATATTTTTTCCGCCGTTTCTTAAAAGATAATAGAAATCCTTTTCGTGAAGCACGCCAATTATATTGTCGATCGTTTCCTCATATACAGGCAGACGTGAAAAGCCCGTGCTAAAAAAGATTTCCGCAATCTCATCGGTTGTTGCGTCTTTATCAATTGCAACAACGTCAACTCGGGGAGTGATGATCTCCTCTGCATCGCCATCGACAAATTCAATCGCAGAACGGATAAGCTCACCCTCCTGCTCGTCGATAACTCCGTCCTCCTGAACCTCGTCAACGATAGTGATAAGCTCTTCCTCGGTCATAGCCTTTTCGCCGCCGAGATGGAACACTTTCGCAAGCATCTTTTTCCATAAGCGGAAGAAAAGATTTATGGGCGTAAAAAGAAAAACAAGCAGTCTGATAAATGGCGCAACAGCCATCGTGAATCCGTCGGGAGTTTCTTTAGCAATGCTCTTGGGAGAAACTTCGCCGAAAATGAGGACAAACACGGTTGTTGCCGCGGTTGAAATTGCCGCACCGTTTGCCCCAAACCATTTGACAAACATAACCGTCGCTATTGCGGTAAGGGCTATGTTGACAATGTTATTGCCGATAAGTATAGTGGAAATAAGTGAATCGTAATCCTCAGACAACCTGAGAACAGTCGCCGCACGCTTATTACCGTCCGAGGCGAGATTTTTCATCCTCACCCGGTTAAATGTGTTAAATGCGGTTTCGGTTGCCGAAAACAATCCGGACATCATGACAAGAATAACTATCGCTATTATCATGCGTATACTGTCGCCGTCTATCATAATAATCTCCTGAAAAATATTTTAGTTTAAATTTTGGATATAAACGATATAAACAGAGATACTATCATGGCGGAGAGATATGTGTACGGTTATTATTCGACACCGAGCATCGTCGGGCGGGACCTAAATTATCACTCATGGGTGTAATGTCACTCCTTAAACTTTAATACTACTATTATACATTACCCAAAGCAATTTTGCAATGGTTTTTTCAAAAATTACCGATATTTTCACAAATCAGACTCATATAGTAAATCTTTACGCCTATCGGAACCGCGAAAGCAGCATAAAATATACGTATAGAAACACTGACATCCGCAATGAGAATATGTGCATATAATCACATTTTATATGAGGGATCATGTGAAAAATTGGCAATTTATTAACAAAAGTATAAATATTCGACTAAACACTTGATTTTTCTATGAAAATATATTATAATATATATTCGGAAAAAGCTAACAACAAAAGGAAATTTTATAAGCAAAGGAAAATAGCTATCATGGCAAAATTCAGAAAAATCGGCGTTCTCACTTCGGGCGGTGACGCTCCCGGTATGAACGCTGCAGTTCGTGCGGTAACCCGTTGCGCAATCAGCCGTGGCGTTGAAGTTTTCGGTATTTACGAAGGTTATAAGGGCCTCATCGAAGGCGAAGGCTACATAAAGAAATTCAGCCCCATCGACGTTTCCAATATTCTCGACAAGGGCGGCACAATGCTTTATTCCGCACGTTGCCTTGAATTCAAGGATCCTTCCGGCGTTGAGATCGCAGTAAATACCTGCAAGAAATTCGGTATCGACGGTATCATCGCAATCGGCGGCGACGGAACCTTCCGCGGCGCTTCCGACCTTTGCAAGTATG
>JAZNFB010000095.1:0-2417 GCA_045588895.1 Candidatus Flemingiibacterium sp. | reverse complement strand
CGCTGATTATTCGGGAAAGCGTGATGAGGATTTGTGTTATATAAAGATTCAGCATCGTTTCCTGCTGATCGTCATTCGTATACATCTCATCAATCAAAAGCTCACATAAACGCTTAATCTTTCCATTGTCAACCGCAACCGTTGAGTCGAAGTCAGCCGTTGCCTGCAGATACGGAGCGATGGGAGCATAGCTGTGCTTTGGGTTAAAAGCGATACATACGCAATGAAAGTTTTTAAAGGAGCTTCTTACAGCACGAAAGCGCATACCCTTTTTTATATAGTGAATGTCGCCGCTGTGTACCTCCAAAGGAATATCATTGCAATAAAATATTGCTTCGCCTGAAACGACATAGGTTATTTCGTTAGCCGTCTGAACGTATTCTGCCGTTTCGCTTCCTCGAACAAAAGAAATTTCCGCTGCACGGATAAGCGTTCCAAAGGGAAGCTGAATCTTTTTTGTGGGATATAGCTCATCATAAAGCAGGGATTTACCCATGTTTCTTTCATCATAGTCGTTTTGCTTTGTTTGCTTCATTATTTTGTTTCCTCCACATATTCACAAAAAGCCCCGGAGTGACCGAGGCCTATGTGCTTTTAATCAGAGTAACTGCTCAAGCTTTTCGGCTGCCTTATCAAGGTAGTCGTTCTCCATAAGCTCAAGCATACCCTTATCGCAAAGTGCCGCAAGACGGGGATCGATCGGCATACGCGCAAGAACGTCATAGCCGAACTTTTCTGCAACCTCGGCAATGTGACTTTCGCCGTAAATGTTATGATCCTTGCCGCAATCGGGACACTTGAAATATGCCATATTCTCAACGATGCCGAGAACCGGAATATTCATCATTTGCGCCATGTTTGCCGCTTTGGCAACTATCATCGAAACAAGCTCCTGGGGACTTGTTACAATAATGATACCGTCAAGCGGAATTGACTGAAAAACGGTCAGCGGAACGTCGCCTGTTCCCGGAGGCATATCGACGAACATGAAATCAACATCGTCCCAAATAACATCCGTCCAGAACTGCTTAACCGTTCCTGCGATAACGGGACCTCTCCAAACAACGGGAGTGGTTTCCTCAGGCAGAAGCAGGTTAACGCTCATCATTTTGATACCGGTTTTGGATTCAAGCGGGAAAATGCCGCCTGCACCGTCGCCCATAACCTCACCCTTTACGCCGAATGCCTTGGGGATTGAGGGACCTGTGATATCAGCATCGAGAATTGCGGTTTTGTGAGCACGGCGGCTCATGATAACCGAGAGCATTGAGGTGACGATGGATTTACCGACGCCGCCCTTTCCGCTTACGATACCGATGACCTTTTTAACATTTGACATCTCGTGCGGCTTTTCGAGAAGACTCGTTTTCTCACGGGATGAACAGTTAGCCGAGCAGGAGGAGCAGTCATGTGTACATTCGGACTGCGGCTTTTCCTGCGTATCATCATAAATCATTGAAAAAACTCCTTTCATAAAATATGCTACATATATTATAACTCATATTTTCAAATTTTGCAAGTGTTTTGAAGCTTTAATGAAATTTTTACGCTTTGTTGAATATTTGAGGCAGAATCGTGCATGATTTTGGCGTATAATTTAAGTGTATTATATTTCGGAGGTGCGTGATGAGAAATATATTATACAGAATCAGAACAGCGCTCGCAAGGTTTTTCTTTGGACGTTACGGCGTTGATAAGCTCGGATATGCAATACTTATCGTTTCAATGATACTTTCGCTTGCATCATCCTTTTGCGCGGCTCTTTCGCCAAAGGTATCTCTGATATTATACGTTATATCATACGTACTGCTCATATGGATGCTTTTTCGTATGCTTTCCAAAAACAGAACGGCACGTGCAAATGAAAACGTCAAATTCCTCGGCTTCTGGAAGGGCATAAAAAAGTGGTTTAAGCTTCAGTATAACCGCATAAAGGATATACGAACTCACCGGTACTTTGCCTGTCCTAATTGTAAAAACAATCTTCGTGTCCCAAAGGGCAGAGGAGAGATAACCATAACCTGTCCCGTTTGCAAGACTAAATTTGACCGCAAGACTTAATTAATCTGAATACTTGTTCAGCCGTGTCCGAAAGGTCGCGGCTTGCGTTTTTTGTATCCATTGCCTCATCGAGCGTGTCGATTTTTCTGCGAATGGGGAAGAATGCATCGATACCGACCTCGTTGCAGGCAGTGGCATCCTCTGTAACAGCGCCCGAAAAAGCGATGCATAGCTTACCGTATTTTTTAGCGAGCTTTGCAACGCCGACCGGTGCTTTACCCATCGCGCTCTGACGGTCAAGTCTGCCCTCGCCGGTTATAACAATATCCGCATCCTTTATAAAGTCCTCAAGGCGTGTTACGTCAAGGACAAGACTGATTCCCGAAACAAGCTCTCAAGTCGGAGGCCAAGCGGTC
>JAZNFB010000094.1:0-2436 GCA_045588895.1 Candidatus Flemingiibacterium sp. | reverse complement strand
TACAGCTCGCTTTATGCTATAGCGACATACACCGACCACTATGGAAATGAAAAAGAGATACGTATCGAGGGTGAAGATTTTATTGCATACAACAGCGCCCTTTGCCAAGTATCTATCACAGGCATGGCAGTTGCGGATTTCAGAAGTGTTGTAAGCTGTACCGTATATAATGCAAGCGGAAAGGTAGTTGCAAATGCGGCAGACAGTGTGGAATCGTACGCAAGCCGTAACGCTTTAAGCCTTGGTGCGACAGTTGATACCATAGTTAAATTCGGCGCATCGAGCTATAGCTATTTCCATTGATATGTTTTATCCTCATCCATAAACGGGTGGGGATAAATTTTATGTGAAATTGCTTTTGAATACACATAAATTCTTTGTGAGCGTATTGACAGGAAGTTGGATTTTTGGTATAATATTTTTATCAGAATTTTAGTTCTTTAATTTATGGAGGAGTTATTATGGCAAAAACAGTTAAAGATATCCTTGAAATCATAAAAGAAAACGGGATCAAAATGGTCGATTTTAAAATGGTCGATATAAACGGTCAGTACAGACACGTTACCATTCCCGCTGAGAATTTCTCCGAGGATACAATGAAGAGCGGTATCGGCTTCGATGCTTCTAACTACGGTTACGCAGTTGTTGAAAAGAGTGACATGGTGTTCATTCCCGATCCCGACACTGCAGTTATCGATCCCTTCTGCGAAATTCCCACTCTCTCGATGACCGGTAATGCAATGATCATCGCAAGCCCCGAAAACCGTCCTCTGCCGCAGTATCCCCGTAACATCGTGCTTGCGGCTGAACAGTATATGAAGGACTGCGGCGTTGCTGACACTATGCTCATTCTTCCCGAATTTGAATTTTATCTCTTTGACCAGATCGGCTGGGAGGTTGCAGGCAATCACATCGGCGTGAGAATGGATGCAAAGCAGTCATATTGGAACAGCGATACAGAGGGACTCGGCGTTGTCGTTCCGAAGCAGAAGAATTACCATATCGCAAAGCCGTTTGATATTTCCTATGAGTGCCGCAGTGAAATGTGCCTCCACATGAAGGATGCCGGTATTGAGATTAACTATCATCATCCCGAGGTTGCCGCTTCGGGTCAGTTTGAAATTGAGCCGCAGCTCGGCGTGGTGTCCAAGATGGCAGACGCAACGGTGATGATCAAATATATCATCCACAATACTGCGCTCAAGTACGGCAAGACCGCAACATTCATGCCGAAGCCGATTTACGGTGAAGCAGGAAGCGGTATGCACGTTCATATGCTTCTCTTAAAGGACGGTCAGCCGGTATTCTCCGATGATAACGGTTATGCTAACTTAAGCGAAACTGCACACTACTTCATGGGCGGACTTCTCAAGCATATCGCATCTCTCTGTGCACTTACGAACCCTAGCACGAACTCGTTCAAGCGTCTTGTTCCCGGTTTTGAGGCGCCCGTTACAGTCGGTTACGCAACTTCGAACCGCAGTGCCGTTATCCGTATCCCTGCATATGCAAAGAGCCCCGAAAAGCGTCGTTTCGAGCTTCGCAACCCCGATGCAACCTGTAATCCTTATTTCTGCTATGCGGCAATCCTCATGGCAGGTCTTGACGGAATCAAGAACAAGATTGATCCTCATGCAAACGGTTGGGGACCTTACGACGTAAACCTTTATCATCTCAGCGACGAGGAGAAGGCAAAGCTTCATCACCTTCCGACATCGCTTCCCGAAGCACTGGATGCACTCGAGGCAGACAACGACTACCTGACTGCAGGCGGCGTATTCCCGAAGGAGCTTCTCACAAACTTTATCAAGACCAAGCGTGAAGAATGCCGTCAGCTTGCGGCAATTCCTCATCCGGCTGAATTTGATAAGTACTATAATCTTTAATATAAAAAATGCACCGCAGAGAAAACTAAATCTGCGGTGTGCTTGTTTTTTAGGCTTTCTTTACAAGATGTGCATGGTAGCGTGTAACGTTTGTCGCGTTGTGGTTTGAGAGTATTGAGAGGTCGTCATCTGTAATTACGGCTGTTGCGGACTTATCATCGTTTGGGACTATCGCCGAATAATGGTTTCCGTAAATCTTATCGCCATAAGCGGCAACGGTCGCCTCACTCCAGTGGATCAGGTCATCGCTGACACGGAACTCGGTAACGAGATTTTGATTCCAGGGGTTGTTATCGGACATAGATCTGTATGAAACAAGATATTTTTTATATTTTTCAAGCCATACCACTCTCGTGTGCCATGAATTTTCGATTATTACGCTTTCTCTGCCGAGATTGCCTGCCTCGCAGAAGCTACCGTCGTAATATTTCACGAAGTCGCCCATAACTCCGTCGTCACGCTTACGGGTACGTGCGATATATGTGTGACAGTCAGTCCATTTTTCCTCGTTCATATTGACGCCGACAATGTTGTAAAGCAGATAAATATA
>JAZNFB010000093.1:0-2334 GCA_045588895.1 Candidatus Flemingiibacterium sp. | reverse complement strand
TGTTGCTGCTATGCTTCCTGCTTTGACCGTCAGCTTGGCTTTATTGTTATTGGTTTCAACATTGTATGCGGTTGAAGTGCTGTATGTAAGCTTGCCGTAATCAAATTCGCCAAGTCGAAATTTTCCGCCGACGGTATATTTTCCTGCTGCCAATACCTTATCGTCGGTATGGCTGAAAGCGGTGTTTTCTCCGTCAACACGGGCGATGCGCATAAATTCAGTATTCGGTGACTCGGTAAAGCTCGGTGCTATGTGTCCTTGTATTGCTGTGTATGCAAACTCATCAACTAACTCAACCGTTCCGGGAACCTGTACCCATTCGCCGTATTCATTCTTTTCAACCTCTGTGAATGTCAGACCGTCAATATCAAACGGAACCACAGATGCTACATCATTTGATCGGTAAAATTTGATGTCGGCTTGCTTCGCAACTGCTGCTTTGAAGATTGCATAGTATTCTGTCCATGTGTCATTTATCTCGGTTTCGGCTTTCAGATTGAAATTGACTCCTGCCCAGCCGAAAATGCCCGACGGATTTCCGCCGCCGACACGTACATTAAGCGTTACAGGAGAATCTTCGTTGCCGCCGACGGTTGGAACACTGCGAAGCCAGACGGAGATTTTATATGTTTTCTCGGTGTCAAGCACAAAATCGGGATCAGACGCCGCAAAGGTTATACCGGATGCGTATTTTTCAAGTCCGCTGACTCTTATATAGCTGTTATCATTATCGCCTGGACGTGTGTCATCGAGAACGGTTACAGGTGCGCTGTAAGTGCTTGTGGCATATTCTGCAATCGCAGATTCACTTGCATCAACCGTGAATGTGAAGCTCTGTAATACTGCGGTGACGACCAGCAAAAATGAAGCGAAGCGGGTGGTGACTGTTTTCTTTTTCATTTTCTCTCCTTCCACTTATTCTGTTATATATAAATGCAATATAACATAAACGTACATACAGCTTGATTTTATCACATCCTCATTTTTCTGTCAATATACACGCAAAAACTTCGCAGAATACGAACAGTACAGTGTTGCTAATGACAGATATGTACAACAGCATTTTTTGAGGGCACTTTTACAAAGCAAGTTAAAGAAAGCAAAAAAGCCGCCCAAAACAACCATGGAAGATCATTTTGGACGGATGTTATTAAATCAGTTTTTATTACTGAAACTGCTTTGCAAGCTCACGAAGCTTTGAGAGCTCCTCGATACCGCTTGTTGCATCGGGAGTACGAAGCGATGCCATTGCAGCGATTTGTGCATATTCAAGAATCTCAGCATCTGAAACGCCGTTGTAAATGCCGAGAAGTGCGCCTGCACAGAAAGCGTCGCCTGCTCCGGTCTTACCCTTGATGAAGTCACGCGGAACATCGATTGACGGCATGGTTGTATAAGAGGTACGTGTCTTGCAGATACCGAGCATGGGCATATGAAGAATGACTCTTTCGCGAACACCCATTTCAAGAAGCTTATCGGCAATTGCTTCGAGATTTTCTTCAGTAGGCTCGATGCCTGTGATGTTTCCTGCTTCGGTTTCATTAATGATGAGGTTGTCAACATAAGGCAGGCAAGGAATGACCAGTGAATAACGGTCCGAGCTCTCACTTACGAGGTCGATAGAGGTGGAAATTCCGCGTTTCTTTGCTTCTTTGAGTATCTTGAAACCGTCGCCGTTATCAACCTTATCAAGAAGCAGGAAATAACCGAGATGGAGTATCTTTGCGTTAAGTGTATCCCACGGAATATCGTCATAACCGAAGTCTGCACTTGCACCGGGATATGTAAAGAATGTGCGCTGTCCGCCGATGATGCTCATAACATCGGTGAAGCTTGTTTTTTCGTCAGTAAAGGTTACGCCGGAGATATCGAGTCCGTTCTCTTTCATTGTTTCGAGAGCGAAACGGCCCTCCTCGTCGTTGCCGAGCTTACAGAGCGCGTAAACATCGAGATTCGGATCGAGCTTCTTTAAGTCGATACCGTCATTTAAAACAAGTCCGCCGACTGCCGTATTGATCGACATGATCTTTGTCAGCTCGCCAACTCCCGGATAAGCTCCGATACCGTAAATTTTGTCAACAATCGCTGTACCTGCAACTGCTATGCCCTTGCGTTCATTCATTGTTCTGTTCCTCCTAAAATTATTAGTCTATTTTCACTGACTTGAAGTATATCTTAAATTATATAATTATTCCACAAAAACATTATACACCACTTTGATGGGTTTGTCAACGAGAAAAGCAAAGATTTCCTCAAACTCTACTTTACGGAGAATTTTACATAGTTTTAATTAAAATTATCTAACACAAAAAGAAAACCGACCCCTTCGCTTAC
>JAZNFB010000092.1:0-3711 GCA_045588895.1 Candidatus Flemingiibacterium sp. | reverse complement strand
AAATCCTCAAAAAGATCTCCGAGAAAAAGCTCATCATTATGGTAACCCACAACCCCGAGATTGCCGAAACCTATTCAACTCGTATCATAAGGCTTCTCGATGGCAAGGTGGTTTCCGATTCAGAGCCGTACACCGCCAAGGAAAACCCTGCGAAAAAAAACAAAAAGCGCGACAGAACAAAGTCAATGTCATTCTTCACCGCCCTCGGTCTTTCGCTCAATAACCTTATGACCAAAAAAGGACGCACAATTCTGACCGCATTTGCAGGCTCGATAGGCATCATAGGCATCGCGCTTATCCTTTCAATTTCAAACGGTATAACGCTCTATATAAACGAGGTTGAAGAAAATACGCTTTCAAGCTATCCCATCATGATCGAATCGCAGACTGTTGATATGACATCACTGATGGAAAGCTTTATGGGGCAGAAAACCGCCGAAAACGAGCATGGGCGTGACCGCGTATATTCAAGCGACGTAATGGGCGATATGCTCGGGACGATGATGAGCGAAGTTACAGTGAATGACCTCGCCGCCTTCAAGATTTACCTCGACGATGAAGCTAACGGATTTTCTGAGCTTGTCAGCGATATAAAATACGGTTATTCAACGCCGCTTAACGTCTACACCCTCGCAGATTATGATAAGACCGATGATAAGGAAGCGACTCTCATTCAGGTTGAACCAAACACCGTTATGACCTCGGCAGGACTCTCGCAGCTTGACGAAATGTCGAGTATGATGACATCAATGGGCGGAAGTAGCGGACTTAAGATCTGGGATGAGCTTATCAACAACGACGAGCTTCTTGCAAACCAATACGACGTTATCGCAGGACGTATGCCAAAAGAATGGAACGAGATCGTCATTATTGTCAACAAAAATAATGAAATTTCCGATATGTCACTTTTCGCGCTCGGAATCAAGGATCAGTCCACACTCGACGGTATGATGCTTGATATCATGAACGGAAAATTCGAACAGGATGAGGCAACAAGCTATTCATACGAGGAACTGCTCGCGCTTGAATATTATCTGCTCCCAAGCTCGGCAAAATATAAAAAGGACGGCGACACCTGGACCGAGCTTTCATTGGATGAAATTGCAGAGCTTCTCGATGGCGACGAAGAACACAAATTGGACGTTGTCGGAATAATCCGTCCAAATGAGGAAGCAACCGCAACAAGTGCTTCGGGCACAGTCGGCTACCTTCCCTCTCTTATGGAGCATCTCATTAATGAAAACAACAACTCGGAGATTGTCAATGCACAGCTTGCATATCCCGAAACGGACGTTTTCACGGGCATAACATTCCCAACATCGGAAGACAAAGAGCCGCCCACAATGGAAGAAATCGAGGCTTATATCTTAACTCTTTCAGTTGAGGAACAGGCATACGCCGGTGAAGCAATTGCAGGTCTCAAAGCATCGGGAATGCCTGATGACAAGATCATTGAAACCCTCATGACAAACTTCGCTCCTCCATCAACCGATGCAACCTACGACGGCAATCTCACTTTACTCGGTGTATCAACCCTCGACGAGCCATCAAGCATCATGATATACCCAAAGGATTTTGATTCGAAGGAGCTGATCTCCGATAAGATAAGCGAATATAATAGTGAACGCGATGAGACTGAGCAGATAAATTATACAGACTATATCGGCATCATGCTCTCATCTGTAACAACTATTATCAATGCTATCAGTTATGTTCTTATCGCTTTCGTTGCGATCTCACTTATCGTTTCTTCTATAATGATCGGTATTATTACGTATATCTCCGTTCTTGAGCGTACCAAGGAAATCGGTGTTCTCCGTGCTGTCGGTGCTTCGAAGCGTGACGTTGCACGTGTGTTCAATGCCGAAACGCTAATCGTCGGCTTCACTGCCGGTATGCTCGGAATCGGCGTCACATTGCTGCTTTCAATTCCGATAAATATTATCATAAAGAATATAACCGATATCGCAAATGTTGCAATTCTTCCTGTCGGCGGTGCAATTGCACTTATTATCATCAGTATGCTCCTCACATATATCGCAGGACTTATTCCGGCACGTGTTGCAGCAAAGAAAGACCCCGTAATTGCGCTGCGAACCGAATAATTCTTTACAAAATTTACACATTTGTGCGAATCTGTATTTTGTGTACAGGTTCGCTTTTTTATTTTTGTAAAAATTCCTGATACAAAGTAACACCAATTAGCGTGCGGCGGCGGTGCGGTAACTGTAGAATAAAGAAAAACATATATTGGAGGTGAAAGCATGGGAATCGGTGAAATAATCACTTTCGTGTGCGGTATCATCGGTACATCGTCAATCATAAGCGGATTGGTACTGCGTCGCATCGACAAGCTTGAAAGATTACTTGAGCGCCGTGAGAGTGACCGTGTTAATGAAAACATCGCACGCGGTGACCTTATCCACGCATCGGGAAAGCTCGCCGAAGCGAATACACTCGCCATACGTGCCATCACGAGCGACGAAGCCTGTTACAGTGAGCTTATTGAATACCGCAGTGCCGCAGATAAGCTTGAGCATTTCATGCGTGAAAAATCCGCTGAATATCTTCACGCAAGCTGATTACTATATTTAAAGGAGGAATTATCATGCCGCTTTTTGGTATTGACGTTTCAACAAACAACGGCTTTTTAAACCACGCCGCACTTAAGCTCGCAGGTGTCCGTTTTGCGATGGTCAAGGCAACACAGGGACACTCACTTTATTCAAAGGGACTCTATATGTTCAAGGATTCCAAATTTGATTCAAATGTGGAAGGCTTTTATAAGTCCGGCATACCGATCGGCGCATATCATTTTTTCACAGCCTCAACACTTGATGAAGCTTACCGTGAAGCCGATTTCTTTGTAAAAACGCTAAAGCCGTATCAGGACAAAATCTCGCTTTATCTTGCCTGTGATGCCGAGAATTACAGCAATAAATGGCTGCAGGGTATGAGCCGGGATGCACTTACTTCACTTGTGAATGCATTTTGTCACAGAATTGAGGAAGCCGGCTTCAAGGCGTGTCATTACACGAATACGGATCATATCAGGAACTATATAAACATAGACAAGATCGCATATCCCGTATGGCAGGCACATTATCTGAAGAACGGCTCGGTCAAGCGTCCTGACGAAGCAGGTGACAAGCTTGCAATACATCAGTACACAAGCGCAGGTCAGCTTCCCGGAGTTGTCGGTAACTTCGACCTCAATTTCGGTTATGCGCCTCTTGCAAGACTTATCATAAAATCAAAAACGACACTTGAGGAGCAGACGCTTGCCTATATTGAAAAGTATCCGACCGGCGGCGAAATACTGACACGTATTGCCGATAAGCTGGTTGCAAGAAATCTCAACCCGATAAAGAATCCAGCATATGAAAAGCTTGTGCCGCTTATCCGTTACCACTGTGCGCTGACAAATGAGGAAACGGAATACCTCGCCGCATACCGCTGGAATACCGATCTTTTCAGAAAGCTTTATGAGGCAATGATAAAGTAAAAAATCGCATAAAAAATGAGCGGTGTCTTAAATGATACCGCTTTTTGCTTGCAAATTATAAAAAAGAAAAACGACCTGCGCATAAACAAGTCGCTTTCTGGTGGGAGCGGGTGGATTCGGACCACCGAAGTCACTGACAACAGATTTACAGTCTGCCCCCTTTGGCCGCTCGGGAACGCTCCCATATTACGCTGCGAGATTTTCCT
>JAZNFB010000091.1:0-2824 GCA_045588895.1 Candidatus Flemingiibacterium sp. | reverse complement strand
ATAAGGGTAAAGCCGTGACAAATAAGCTCTGTGCGAAGTGAATCAAGCTTTTTGATGAATACATCGAGACGTTCACGGTAGCCGTCCGAAAGATACCGATTTGCCGCATCGAGCGACTGCAGTATCAGATACGACGGACTTGTCGAAGCAAAAAGTGACATTGCATATTCGGCACGTTCTGTAAGCATCGAGGGTGCACCGCTCGAAATATGCAGATAAGCGCCACCCGTGATAACCGGCAAGGTTTTATGAGCGGAGTCGGCAGACATATCTGCGCCGAGTGCTATCGGATGCATAGGCTCGGGCAGGAAATTAAGATATGCTCCGTGCGCATTGTCAACAAGCAGCAGCATACCCCGGCTGTGACAAACCTCGGCAATTTCTTTTATCGAAGTAACATTCCCAAGATAATCGGGCGAGGTTATATAGAGTGCCGTCGGTGTCGCCGGCATTCGGTCAAGTGCGGCATTGAGAGAATCGGCGGTAATGTTACACGATATAACGCCGCCGTCATCAGAATATATCCACTCAACTTCAAAATCGAGCATTGCCGCCGCACTTACAAACACCTTGTGTGCATTACGTCCTGCCGCAATAACGGGACGCTTACCAGTCTCACGTGCGTGCATCACCGCAAGATAAAGCATCGCACGGATGGAAAGTGACGAACCCTCTGCGGAATAGACCGTCCGTGCCGTGCCAAACAAATCCTCGGCGTTTTTTTCGCTCTCACGTATAATTCCGCCCGAAGAATATAAGACGTCCGCACCGTCAATTTCGGTTATGTCGCGCTCCTCGATTCCGAGCATATTTATGCCCTTGTGACCCGGCATATGAAGCCTTGATCCGCCGCTTTTTATGTAGTATTCAACAAAATCGCAGATCGGCGTTTTCATTGTTCTTCCAGTGCCTTTGTCGCTTCAACCATTATGGCACATTCCATTCTCTTGCGGAAAAGCTCACAGCCGTATTTGTATATGCCGTTAACCGATCCGGTTGCGTGATAAGCGTTTGCCGCACAGCCGCCGGAGCAGTAAAGCTTCGCCCAGCAGTCGTGACATTCGGGACGTGAATAAACATTACAAGCCGCAAATTCAGCCTGACAAGCCGTATTGGTGACACCGCTCCAGACGTCGCCGAGCTTGAACTTTTCCTCGCCGACAAACTGATGGCAGGGATAAAGGTCTCCCCACGGAGTAACCGCCATATATTCCGTCCCCGAGCCGCAGCCGGAAATGCGCTTGTATATGCAGGGACCGCCCTTGAGATCGATCATATAATGGTAGAACGTGAACGGCTTACCCTCCTTGCGTCGCTCAAGCATCAGCTCGGAAAGCTTTTCATACTGTTCGAGTACAATGGGCAGATCCTCTACGGTCAGTGCCGAAGGATCGGTATCCGCGCAAACGACAGGCTCCATCGAAAGCTCATTAAAGCCGAGATCGAGCATAGTTTTGATATCCTCAAGAAAATCGGGATTAGCGTGAGTGAACGTACCGCGCATATAGTAATTCTTGCCGCCGCGTGCTTCAACAAGCTTTTGGAACTTGGGAACGATTCTCTCCCAGCTTCCATTACCTGCATAGTCAACACGGAAACGGTCATGAACCTCTTTCCGTCCGTCAAGCGAAAGGACGACATTTGAGCATTCACGGTTTGCAAAGTCGATAACGTCATCATCGATGAGTAAACCGTTTGTTGTCAGTGTGAAGCGGAAATTTTTGCCTGCCGCCTTTTCGATGGAACGGGCGTATGCAACGAGCTCTTTAACAACGCCAAAATTCATAAGCGGTCCACCGCCGAAGAAATCAACCTCCAAATTACGGCGTGTTCCCGAATTTGCAACGAGGAAGTCAAGCGCCTGTTTTCCAACTTCATAGCTCATAACAGCACGCTCACCGTGATAGTTTCCCTGGCTTGCGAAGCAGTATGAGCAGTTAAGGTTACAGGTATGCGCAATGTGCAGGCAGAGCGCTTTAACAACTCCCTTTGAGGTTTCCTTGAGCTTTCCTGCAAGTGTCTCGAAGGTATCCTTTGCAAAAAGCTGACCTGCCGCGCGAAGCTCCTCAAGCTGTTCACAGCACTCGTTAAAATCAGCATCAGTAATACCGTGCTTCGCGGTGACCTCGGCTTTAAGTGCCTCTCTGTCACATTCCTCATATTTTTCGATTATATCATAGGCGACTTCGTCAACGATATGTACCGAGCCGGAATAAACGTCCAGCACGATATTAAGTCCGCCGAGCTTATAACAATGTATCATAAAAAACTCCTTATATCGCAAAAAATGCCACCAGAAACGGCAGCATTTTAGTTTTTGCGTGATTATTTCTCGCAGCTCTGATTTGCGATACCGCAGCTGGTTTTGCAAGCGGACTGGCAGGAGGTCTGGCATTCGCCCCACCCGCCATTTTCTGCGCAGAGGCTCTTGGTTACAAGAGTTTTGATTCTTGAGGTTTTGGACTCACATTTCTGATTTGCGATACCGCAGCTGGTTTTGCAAGCAGACTGGCAAGAGGTTTGACATTCGCCGCAGCCGCCGTTTTCTGCGCAGAGGCTCTTGGTATTTAAAGTTGTGATACGATTCATATTTATATTCTCCTTAAGATAGAATTTTACGTTATTATCTATATTATACCATGCAAATCGCATGATGTCAACGGGAATACGGGATTTTTTTGAAATTATTTATGAATAGCGGAGGTTTGCTTCGGGCTTCGGTGCTGCCGAGCGGCTATTCGCCGCCTGCCACCCCCCTGCTCGTCTCGGCTGCCCGATTCGCGCTCAGTCGCTTCGCTCCAATTCGCTTTAATACTGTAACCGT
>JAZNFB010000090.1:0-2112 GCA_045588895.1 Candidatus Flemingiibacterium sp. | reverse complement strand
GAGCTACGCTTCGACCAGAGAAGAGCGCGCAGTATCTTATCCCATGGTTCTTATATCGAGCGCGCAGACTCTCCGCCGCGCCGATCCCGAAAAGGCTGAGTATTACACCGGCGTAGCTCAAGAAATGGCTGATATTATCATCAACATTCACTACAAGCCCGAGCTCGGTTGTGTACTCGAAACAGTCGGCCCCAACGGCGAATTCATTGACAATCCTGCAGGCAGAACCATCAACCCCGGTCACTCTATGGAAAACAGCTGGTTCCTTATGAACCAAGCAATATACACCGGCGACAAAAAGCTCCTCGAAAATGCGCTCAAGATTCTTGACGTTTCACTCGAGTGGGGCTGGGATAAGGAATACGGCGGATTCATTTATTTCACCGACGTAAGCGGACGTCCCTGCGAACAGCTCGAGCACGACATGAAGCTTTGGTGGGTACACAATGAAGCTTGTATCGCTACCCTTCTTGCTTACAGCATTACCGGCGACGAAAAGTATTGGAAATGGTTTGAAAAGGCTCATTTCTATGCATTTGGTCACTTTGCCGACAAGGAATACGGCGAATGGTACGGTTATCTCCGCCGCGACGGCAAGCCGACAATGCCTGCCTGCAAGGGTTCAACCTTCAAGGGTCCGTTCCACCTGCCGAGAATGCTCAGTATGGTTGACGTTATGATCGGCGAAATTCTCGGCGAGTGACCGATTTACAAAAATTCTAACTAAATAATATTACATAAAGAGGAAAACAAAATGGATATTCGTAAGTATCAGGGTGTCATTCCGGCGTTTTACGCTTGCTATGACGATAATGGCAATATTTCTCCCGAAAGAGTTGAAGCATATACACGCTGGCTCGTTGAAAAAGGAGTTAAGGGTATATATGTAGGCGGTTCATCCGGCGAATGTATCTATCAGAGCGTTGAGGACCGCAAGATAACTCTCGAGCACGCAGTTAAAGCGGCAGAGGGTAAGCTTACAATCATCGCACACATCGCCGCAAACAGCACAAAGGACAGTATGGAGCTTGCAGCACACGCAGAAAGTCTCGGCGTTGATGCAATTGCTTCAATCCCTCCGATTTATTTCAAGCTTCCCGAGCACGCAGTTGCAAAATATTGGAATGATATCTCCTCTGCAGCTCCCAACACCGACTTCATCATCTATAACATCCCTCAGCTCGCAGGTATAGCACTTACAGGCTCACTGCTTGATGAAATGCTCAAGAATCCGAAGCTTATCGGTGTCAAGAACAGCTCAATGGCGGCAATGGACATTCAGATCTTCAAGGATAAGGGAACAGCCGGCGGACGTGATTTCGTAGTGTTCAACGGTCCGGACGAGCAGTTCATCAGCGGACTTCTCATCGGTGCTGACGGCGGTATCGGCGGTACATATTCGTGTATGCCCGAGCTTTTCCTTAAGCTGTGGGATCTTCATTTTGCAAACGAACACGAAACCGCACGTGCGCTTCAGTATGATATCAATAACATCATCTACACCCTCTGCAGCGGTAAGGGTCATATGTATGCGCTTATCAAGGCGGCGCTCACCAAGCGTGTCGGACTTGAGTTCGGCGGTGTTCGAGCACCATTCGCAAATGCAACAGAGGCTGATATGGCAATCGTTGACAAGGCGGTTTCGATGATCGAAGCGGCTATGGCAAAATATATCGGTTAATTTTAATAATTTGGGAGCTGTCTTTTCACTAAGGCGGCTCTTTTTGTATTATTGACACAGCCCTAATAATGTGGTATAATTACTACAGTTAAATATCACACAGGAGAAAAGAAAATGAGAACAGTAACACTCGGTAAAACCAGCATAACAACACCGCAGAACGCCTTTGGTGCACTGCCGATTCAGCGCGATGACACAGATACGGCCGTTAAGCTTCTGCGCCGCGCGTACGAGGGCGGAATGACATTTTTTGATACGGCACGTGCCTATTCGGACAGCGAAGAAAAATGCGGTATAGCCCTTTCGGACGTGCGCGATAAGATCACAATTGCAACCAAAACCGGCGCAAAAACTCCCGACGATATGAAAGCGCATATCGAAACCTCTCTTACTAAATTAAAGACAGATTATATCGACATATACCAGTTCCA
>JAZNFB010000089.1:0-2022 GCA_045588895.1 Candidatus Flemingiibacterium sp. | reverse complement strand
CATTTATTATGTGTATTCCAACAAGAATTCTCGCTGGTTGGATTCCGGGTTTTATTGCTAAAGGTATTTCTCGAATCGATAAAACTAAAGTTTTCTCTTCCACTGCGGCTTCGGCATCCGGTGCCATCTTTAACACCCTGTTTTTCGTTTCAAGCCTCGCACTTTTATTTGGTAGACAGTGGCAGACAGTTGTCTCAGACTTCGAAGCTCTCACGAAAGTTTCTTTTGGCATAGAAAACTTTTTCGGCCTTATTGCTATGATAGTCAGCACAAACGCAATTATCGAAGCAATAGTTACAGCCATTGTTGGAAGTGCAATCTCTGTTGCTCTTGTTCACACTCTCAAACGCAGATTCAAGTAAACATCATCACACACCATGTTACTTACATATAACATCGCAAACGACGAAATAACGCTCGGCTTTATTGACGGCACAAAGCTCACAGACACCGTGCGTGTTTCAACGGATATAAAGCGTACCGCGGACGAATACGCCTGCATTTTCAGCGGTCTCATGAATTTGCACCAAATACAGCCTGATCTTCTCGAGGGTATCATCGGCGCGTCCGTCGTACCAACGCTGACCGAAACCGTACGCACAGCACTCGAGGCCGTCATCGGTATACGTTCACACATACTCGGTGTCGGCACAAAAACGGGTCTCAACATCTTAACCGACGATCCGACACAGCTCGGCGCCGATCTCGTTGCATCCGCTGTAGGAGCGTTACAAAAATATCAGCCGCCGATGATACTTATCGATTTCGGAACGGCAACGACCTTTTCCGTGCTTGACAAAAACGGCTCATTCATCGGCTGTGCAATCGCGCCGGGAGTTTCCCTCTCTGCCGAAGCACTCAGCAGCGGCGCAAGCTTGCTTCCCCATTTTGCTCAGACAACACCGAAAAAATGTATCGGCACAAACACGCTTGAAAGTATGCAAAGCGGATGCATTTTCGGCAGTGCGGCAATGGTTGACGGTATGATTGAGCGTATCGAGAGTGAACTCAAAGCAAACGTGGGCATCATCGCATTGGGAAAATACGCAAATACCGTTACATCCCTTTGCGCTCACAGGATCATCTGTGATAACACCCTGCCGTTTCTTGGGCTTGAGCAGATATACCGAAAAAATTCACGCAAGAAAAAATAACAAAAAAAATTATCGGAGCCATATCACAGCTCCGATTTTTGTTTTATTTAGCGATAAAGTGCCAAACGCGGCTCTCACCGTCGCTCCATTTGCCGCCGTTTGCTCCGGCAATACCGAGATTGAGTCCGGCGTTCATAAGAAGCGCACCCGAATATTCGCGTCCCGATTCGGTGTCAACGTATATCTTCTCGGGATCAAGTCCGCGAAGACGGATGTAACGCGAAACCGCAACCGCTGTGCGAATCACAACATAGGTCAGAAGCACCTCGTTTTTATCCTGCGAAACCGATTCCCATGCAGACGCCGATATCATTGTACCCTTGCTTTCGGTAGGATTGATATGACGGTAATAATCGCCGTTCTGAATAACGTCATAATACTTATGATAAGCCGCAACCTGCTCACGTACAAGTGCACGCTCATCATCGGTCAGCTTCGTTAAATCAAGCTCATAACCGAATGAGCCCGACATTGCAACATCGCCACGTGTCTTAAAGGGAGTTTCTCTGCCCGTCTGATGGTTTGGAGAAGCGGATACGTGTGCGCTCATTGCAGACGGAGGGTATACGATCGACGTACCGTACTGTATTTCAAGGCGCTCCATAGCATCCGTGTCATCACTCGTCCAGATCTGCGGACTGTAATAGAGCATACCGGGGTCAAAGCGTCCGCCGCCACCTGCACAGTTTTCGAGAAGCAGATGCGGAAACTCATTAAGAAGACGCTCCATCAGCTCATATACGCCGAGAACATAACGAGGGAACACTTCCTTCTGACTGTCGGGCGGAAGCATTGCACAGCCAACCGCGGTGAGATTGCGGTTGAAATCCCATTTACCATACTCAACATTTGCGCTGGCAAGAACCGA
>JAZNFB010000088.1:0-4050 GCA_045588895.1 Candidatus Flemingiibacterium sp. | reverse complement strand
CGATATTGAACCGGGAACATACAAGTTTACGGGATATTTCCGTACTGCAGATGTTGATGAGGTTTCACGTATTCGTGTGCATTTCCTGCAGTATGATGGCGAAAACGCAGGTGAGGCTGACATTTATATAAACAACGACTGGGTAAAGGTTGAATATTATGTCACACTTAATGACTACTTAAAGAGCATAAAGGTTTCCTGCGCAGGTCACGAAAATTATCGCCAGGCTTACTGCATTGACAATTATTCTCTTGTCAAGGTTGATGAGATTCCCGAGGACGCACAGACTGTTTTCGGTACTGTGATCACTCCAGAGGATGCACTGCAGTCACAGCTTGACAAGCTTGAATATGAGCCGTATGATCCCAAAAAGGAAGCAGAGTATGACGTTAAGGGCATTATTATAAACCACGATAACATCAGCTTCCAGTCTTCGGTTTCAAAAATCGAAAATTACACATATGAAAATGTTGTTGAAACAGTAAAGCAGTTTGAGGGAACTCATATCACCGATTATTTTATATGCGTAAACGCAAACACGGCAACTTTCCCGTCGACGTCATGGACGGACTATATTGAGCTCTATGACAGATATTACGGAACAGAGGAATGGAATAAGCTGACCGACACAGGTACGCTGACAGGCGCAAATTATCTTTACAATGAGCTTTATGCAGACTATATCGGTATCTGGCATGAGGTTTTGCGTGAGGTTAATATCAATCCGTGGCTTTCATTCAGAATGAACGACGTTCATGACATGGAGACAACCGTGCTCGATCCCGAGAAGATATCTATCAATCTCTCCGATTTCTTCCATAATCATCCCGAATATCGCCGTGTACAGCATCACAGCTATGCAGGTTACATGGATTATGCGGCAGATTATACTTATCCCGAGGTACGTCAGCATTACCTCAACCTCATCAACGATTCGCTCAATCGTTACGACACATACGGCATCGAGCTTGACTTCCAGCGCGAGATGTACCTTTTCCATATCGGTGGAGAATATAATGGACTTGCGATAATGAATCAGTTTATGCGTGACGTTAACGACCTTGTTGCGATATACGAGGAAAAATACGGTCATGAGATCAAGATTGCGACACGAGTTGGCTCCGATCCGATTACCTGTGCAGATTTCGGACTTGACGTTCCCACATGGGCTGCAGAGGGTACTGTTGACATGGTAATCCCTGCAAGCAGATGGGAGAACAACGACGGTGACATCCCCGTACAGCTCTGGTGTTCGATACTTCATCCGTATGATATTGAAGTGGCAATGAGTATTGAAATGACTAATTTCAGAACCTGGGCAGGCGGAAACAACGGCGGCGATTCAATTGAAATTGTCGCAGGTCTTGCCTCTAATGCTTTCTCGCAGGGCGCGGATAAGGTTTATATTTACAACTATTATTGGAGCCCTGTTTCACAGCCGTACTTCAAGGATGTAAACAAGATTACCACTGACGACACCTATTGGAAGCTTAGCTCCGGTGAGGGTTATTGGAATCTTGTTACCTCTGTCGGTTCGCCCGATAAGCTTTTAACTATGGATCGCAGAATGCTCATATCCTATAATGATACCAAGCAGATCTGGAAACGTAGTTATAACAATCAGGTTCCTGCAACAATTCCTGCAAGCGGTGAGGCAATTGCTTTCCGTATTCCTGTCGGTGATGTTTCCGAAGGTTCAAAGCTTTATGTAAAGTTCTCAGTCTCGGATGATACAGTCACCGAAAATCCACCTCTTGTATATGTTAATTCAAAGCAGTGTACCTATAAGTGGCTTACTTACTGCGACGGTAATTTCACCGATAATAAGCTCTTGGTTTACGAAATTCCCGAGTCGGCATATGACTATACATACATGGTAATTGAAATAATGGCAACGGATGAAAAGTCATTTGAAACCGATTATATGGAAATTTATGTTGATGCGGCAGATTAAAGAATAATCATATACTTTCAGAAAAAGTAAAGAGTCGATGAGATAAGCAAGGTCTCGTCGGCTTTTTGCTTTCACGGCGAAAAACTCAAGTGTCGCTTGAATTTTATCATGTATTTCAATATGGACATGATTGACTTTGTGTGTATTTGCGTGGTATAATAGCCTTAGAAAGAAATTTTCTTAAGGAGATCTGATATGACGATGCTGCTCACAAACGGTAAAATAGTTACTCCCGATTGCTCGGGCTTTATATGCGGTAATATACTCATAAAAGATGATACTATATCGGAAATCGGCAATATCGAAACGGCTGATAAGATTATCGACGCCAATGGCAGCTATATTCTTCCGGGACTTGTTGACATACATAATCACGGTTCGATCGGTGTTCACTATGCAGAGCTTGACAGCTTCGGACCTGCGCTTGATTTCATTGCGTCAAAGGGTGTTACTTCGATTCTTCCGACGCTCGGAACTAATTCTATCGAAGCTCTTGTTCCTGCGATTCAAAATATACTTGAAGAAAAAAAGCGAATGACCAAAACCGGTGCATCGATTGAGGGAATACATCTTGAGGGCCCGTTTATTTCGTCTGAGAAGCGTGGTGCAATGGAGAGTCCGTCTCCTGACTGTACTTTTGAAAATTTTAAACGTCTGATTGAAGCAGGAGAAGGCGAGATAAAGCTTATGGCAATTGCACCCGAAAGAGAAAATGCGCTTGATGTTATTAAAGAGGGCGTGAGACTCGGTGTTCGTATGTCGCTTGGTCACACAAATGCCACATATGCCGAGGCGATGGCAGGTATTGAAGCCGGTGCAACACACGTAACTCACGTTTTTAACGCCATGCGCTCATATAATCACCGTGAGCCGGGTGTACTCGGTGCGGTTTTAACAGAGCCGTCGGTTATGTGCGAAACTATCTGTGATATGGTGCATCTTGCTCCTGCGACGGTGAAGCTAGTTCACAAGACAAAGGGACTTGACGGCATGATACTTATAAGTGACTCTGTTCGTATAACCGGTATGCCGGACGGCGAATATGTGGTGAACGGTTCAAAGCGAATTGTTAAGGATGGCGTTTCAAAAACTCCCACCGGTACAATCGCCGGAAGCTGTTTCACAATGGCGGACGGTGCGAGACGACTTGTTGAGCTTGGTTTTTCGCTTGCCGATATTGCCCGTGTGGGTGCGCTAAATCCTGCACGCGCGCTCGGGCTTGACAAAAAGATAGGGACGCTCGAAAAGGGGAAGCGTGCGGATATGATAATTTGCGATGACAGGATGAACGTGGAACGTGTTATTCTTCGAGGAGGTGAGCTTATATGATAAGCGCAAAAAAGCTTGGCACAAAGATTCGTTTTTACCGTAACTGTCTTGGTATAACCCAAGCAGAGCTTGCCGAAAAGATACACGTCAGCTTTCAGGCGATTTCGAGCTGGGAATGCGGAACAACACTGCCGGATATTGAAAATCTCTGCAATCTTTCCGATATTTTCGGAGTTTCGGTTGACACTCTGCTTCAGAGAAACTATTCAGACGGTTCGAATATGCTTATTGGTATTGACGGCGGCGGTACTTCAACGGAATTTGTTCTTTTCACCTCTGAGGGGAATATTTTGAAAAGATACACTCTGCCGGGGACAAACGTATCAACTATCGGACTTTCCGAGGGACTTTCAATCTACCATCACGGACTTGATATGTGTATGCAGGATAAGCCGGCGATCGACGGAGTTTTTATCGGTTGTGCCGGTGGACATCTTGATGAGATCGCTGCACGCCTTTCTGAGAGGTATCCCAATGTGCCTATAAAAATTGATTCAGACGGCATCAACGCATTGTCGAGTGCAGATGTTGACGCGGCACTGATATGCGGTACTGGAACTGTTGCTTTCAGAAAAGAGGGCGAGGACAACTTTAAGAAAATTGGCGGCTGGGGATACGAGTTTGGTGATCCGGGAAGCGGTTACAGCTTTGGCAGAGAGGCGATTTATGCCGGGCTTGCTTATGAGGACGGTGTTATTTCCTCGCCGACAATGTATTGTATTCTTAAGCAGCGTACCGGGGCAACGAGGATCAGGGGGACACTTTCA
>JAZNFB010000087.1:0-4528 GCA_045588895.1 Candidatus Flemingiibacterium sp. | reverse complement strand
CACTGAGGCAATACTTCATTAAGGAGAATGTTAAAGTGAAAATTATTATTGTCGGTTGCGGCAAGGTAGGAACTACTCTTGTTCGTGAACTTGCTGCCGAAAATCACAGTATAGTAGTAATAGATACCGATGCTGAAAAGCTTGAAGAGATCGGCAATATGCTTGACGTTATGTGCGTTGAGGGGCAGGGAGAATCTGTTTCCGTGCTTCGTGATGCCGAGGTTGAAAGCTGTGACCTTCTCATCGCTATGACGAAGTCTGATGAGATTAACCTTTTAAGTTGTCTTCTTGCCAAAAAGCTCGGCGCAAAAAATACAATTGCGCGTGTACGCAATCCCATTTATGCAGAGGGTATAAATCTTATAAAGGATGATCTGGGGCTTAGCCTTGCTATCAATCCGGAGCTTGCCGCTGCGAATGAAATTTCGCGTTTGCTCCGTTTTCCGACTGCAATTCAGGTGGAAACGTTTGCAAAAGGCAGAGTTGAAATAATGAAATACGCAATTCCGGAAGGCTCTATCCTTCATGATTTGCGTATTCATCAGCTGCGCACAAATCTCAAAACCACCGTGTTTATCTGCGCGGTAGAGCCCGGAAGTGAGGTTTTTGTTCCGACAGGTGATTTCATACTGCGTGCGGGAGATGTTATTTCGTTTGTTGCGCCGATCAAGGTTGCAAATGATTTCTTTTCAAAGGTTGGCGCGGTTGCATCGAGAATCAAAAATGTTGTCATTCTCGGTGGCGGAAGAATCACGTATTATCTCACTAAAAAACTTCTTGAGTCAGGAATCAAGGTGAAGATAATTGAAATAGATTTAAATCGGTGTGAGGAGCTTTCTGAGCTTCTTCCCGAAGCTATGATTATTCACGGTGACGGAACAAATAACCATCTTCTGCATGAGGAGCATATAGAAAATGCGGATGCGGTGCTTAGTCTTACGGGAGTTGACGAGCAGAATGTTCTTATGTCGATATACGCCTCGCAGCAGGTTCCGAATGCGAAGGTTATAACGAAAATCAAGCATTTTGATTTTGATGATGTTCTGAAAGGTATGCCGATAGGCAGTATTGTGTATCCGAAGCATATTACGGCAGACAGAATTTTGCAATATGTACGAGTTATGCAAAATTCGTGGGAGGCGGGGATGGAATCGCTTCACAGAATTGTTGATGACAGGGTTGAGGCGCTTGAGTTTCGTATCCGTCAGAATTCACTTATTCTCGATGTACCATTTGCTGACCTCGATATCAGGAAGGGGACTCTTGTTGCATGTATAACGCGTGACGGCAGAACGTTCACTCCGACCGGTAAGGACAGTATACAGATGGGAGATACGGTTATTGTGGTTACAACCCACAAGGGCATAAGCAGATTGGAACAGATACTTGAAGATGAAACGGTGTGAAGTAAATGAATGTTAAGTATGTATTGAAACTTAATGGTTGTATTTTATTGTTCGATGCTGTTGCGATGCTGCTTCCGGTGATGGTTGCTCTTTACTATCAGGAGAGCTCCGGTGTTGCGTTTGCGCCGGCTATATTGCTTGCGATTGGAATAGGCCTGCCGTTGTTTTTGCTGAAACCAAAAAAACGCGAGCTTTACGCAAGAGAAGCTCTCGTTACGGTTTCGGTTGCGTGGTTTGTTATGAGCCTTATAGGCGGGCTTCCGTTCTACTTCTCACGTGAAATCCCGAGCTTTATAGACTGCTTTTTCGAAACGGCATCCGGATTTACAACAACCGGAGCAACCATTCTGACTGATGTTGAAGCGCTCAGTCGTTGTATGCTGTTCTGGCGAAGCTTTACGCACTGGATTGGCGGTATGGGGGTGCTTGTTTTTGTTATGGCGATTGCGTCTCTTGCCGGAGGGAATAATATGCAGCTTATACGTGCGGAGTCTCCGGGACCTAAGGTTGAGAAAATTCTTCCCAAAGCCAATACAAATTCAAAGCTTCTTTACGGAATGTATATCGGGCTTACTTTTCTTCAGGTTGTGTTTCTCCTGTTCGGAGACATGCCGTTTTTTGATGCGGTTACCACTGCTTTCGGTACAGCGGGCACGGGAGGCTTCGGAATAAAAAACACGAGCATAGCAGAATACAGCACGTATATTCAAGCAGTTGTCACGGTATTTATGTTGCTTTTTTCAATAAACTTCAATATGTACTTCTTTATCATCGCAAAGCGCTTTTCTGCTGTGTGGAAGGATGAAGAGCTGAGACTGTTTTTTGGAATAGTGGCGGCTGCCGTAGTGTGTATAGTCATAAATAACCGCGGGATGTTTGACAGCGTGGGAAGTGCTGTGCACCATACTGCTTTTACAGTGGCTTCGATAATATCTACATCGGGATTTACAACTGTTGATTTTAACGCATGGCCGGAATTTTCCAAAACAATTCTGGTTGTGCTTATGTTTGTGGGCGCGTGCGCCGGCTCTACCGGCGGCGGAATAAAGGTTTCGCGTATTCTGATAATGCTGAAATCCCTTAAAAAGGAATTCACGGCACTGGTACATCCGAAAAGTATAAAGACGATTCATATGAACGGTAAGCGGATTGATGATGAAACAACAAGGCGCGCTACTTCTTTTATGATATGCTATATAGGAATTTTTGTTTTGTCGATGATTATTATCGCTTTTGACAATATGAGCCTTGAAACCAATCTTACGGCGGTTGCCGCAACGCTTAATAACGTTGGTCCGGGACTTTCGGCAGTGGGACCGACGGGGAATTACGCCGGATTTTCGCCGCTGTCAAAGCTTGTGCTTACGTTTGATATGATTTGCGGAAGGCTTGAGCTTTTTCCGGTTATGATTCTGCTGCTTCCGCAGACGTGGAAAAAATACTGATTGAATCTGCAGAGGGACTAAAATGATTTCATATTTATTGCTATATAAGATTTTGCAGCTTTTTATAGTTCTTGTTTTGGGATTTCTTCTCGTTAAATTCAAGGTTATTCGCGAGAGCGACGGCACGGTGCTGTCTAAGATATCTCTATATATGCTTATGCCGGCGGCGATTATAAACTCATTTGACGTGGAACTGACGCCGGAGCTTGCAAAGGGAATAGGGCTTGCGTATATCGCGGCGGTTATTATCCACATTGTTCTGCTTGGTATAGATGCGATATACAAGCGTGCGGCACACGGAACGAGTGCCGAGCGGGCGTCTGTTATGTATTCCAATGCCGCAAATCTTATTATTCCCATTGTATCTTTTGTGCTCGGAGAAGAATGGGTTATATACAGCTGTGCTTTTATGTCTGTTCAGCTTGTTTTTCTCTGGTCGCACGGCATACGGATGTTTTCGGAGAATGAGAAGTTCAATATCAAAAAGATATTGCTTAATGTGAACATAATCGCAATTGCAGTCGGAGTTGTGTTTATGCTTTGCGGAATACGCCTTCCTGTGTTTGTGAAGGATATCACCTCATCGCTCGGCGGTATGCTCGGTAACGTGGGAATGCTCATTGCCGGAATACTTGCCGCGCAGGTTGATTTCAAGAAGATGATAAAAAATAAAAGATTATATCTCGTGCTTGCCATGAGGATGATAGTCTGCCCGGCGGTAGTTCTTGTTATACTTAAAATTATCGGTAGCTTTGCGGGAATTGCAAATGCCGAAAACATACTTTTGGTGTCATTCCTTGCGGCAATGACGCCTGCTGCGGCAACGGTTATGCAGTTTGCGCAGCTTTCGGGCCGTGATGCCGACTTTGCAGTTGCCGTAAACATAGCGACAACGGTTGTGTGCATTGCAACGATGCCGGCTTTTGTTGCAATTTATTCGATGTAATACGAGGTTTTCTATGACTGGAAAAATAAAAATATATGATGTGAGGGCACATCAGGGCGACAGCGCTTTTCTGATTGATGACGGAAAATGCGCGATACTTTATGATTCCGGATTTGCTTTTACGGGGGATGCTGTTGCTCAGAACATAAAGAAGCTTCTCGGAGAGAGAAGGCTTGACTATATTTTTCTCACCCATTCTCATTACGACCACGCGCTGGGAAGTGTTTATGCAAAAAAGCTATGGAAGGATGCAAGGGTTGTTGCGGGAAAATATGCAACGAAGATTTTCGCAAAGCCCACGGCGCGTGCGGTTATGCGCGATCTTGACCGCAAGTTCGCAACGACGTGCGGTGTTCCGGAATATGAGGATCTGATTGATTCTCTTGCTGTTGACATTCCGGTAGCGGACGGAGATATAATAAAGGCGGGGAGCATGGAGTTTCGCGTACTCAACCTGCCCGGGCATACGAAGTGTTCCGTTGGATATTACTGCGAAGAGCACAAGCTTTTGCTCAGTTGTGAAAGTATCGGCGTGTATAACGGAAAAGACAATGTTGTTCCGTCTTATCTTGTGGGATATCAGATGGTGCTTGATTCTATCAGCAGGGTGGAAAAGCTGGGGGCAGAGCAGATTCTTGTTCCGCATTACGGCGTTGTTTCCGGAGACGAAGCAAAGCTTTATCTCAAGAAGGCTCGTGAAAGCGCAGTGGAAACCGCGCAGGAAATAGTCG
>JAZNFB010000086.1:0-4157 GCA_045588895.1 Candidatus Flemingiibacterium sp. | reverse complement strand
TTGGGGTAAAGACAAAGGTTTCATCGTGGAACATATCGATCTTGAGTGAGCGAAGAAACTCGTCTGAATCGTGCATATCGGTGTCCGGATCAAGCAGCTTTGCAACCCATTCAAGCTTGTTGTCGATATCCTCGCGCGCGTTTGAGCCTGTTTTATACTTCCAATGTGCGCAGATACCGTATTCCGCAACGTGATGCATATCCCATGTACGGATCTGTACTTCAAACGGAATACCGTCTCGTCCGATGACAGTTGTATGAAGTGAACGGTACATATTCGGCTTCGGCGTTGAAATATAGTCCTTGAAGCGTCCCGGCAGAGATTTATACATCTCGTGGATGATACCGAGAACCGTGTAACATTCAAGCTCTGTGTCAACGATTATACGTATCGCATAGAAATCGTATATCTCATCAAAGCTCTTGTTCTGATTATACATCTTTTTATAGATGGAATATGTCGATTTAACACGTCCCTCAAGGGTAAATTTCACATTGTAATCGGAAAGCTTAACGGCAACATTTTCTTTTGTGTTTTCTATAAAGTTTATGTTGTTTCCGTATTTTTTGTCAATGTCACGCTGAACCTCCTCAAAGCCGATGGGATCGAGATAGGAAAGCGCATGACGTTCAAGCTCCTGTTTGATGCGCTGCATACCGAGACGGTGAGCAAGGGGCGCATAAACGTGCATGGTCTCAAGCGCAGTGACACGCTGCTTCGGCTCCGGCTTTGCGTCAAGAGTACGCATATTGTGCAAACGGTCACAAAGCTTAATAAAAATAACACGGATATCCTTTGACATTGCAAGGAACATCTTGCGCAGATTTTCGATTTCCGCTTCTTCCTTGTCCTCGATCTTAAGCTGAACGAGCTTGGTAAGACCGTCAACGAGCATGGCAACATCCTCGCCGAAATCCTCACGTATCTTTTCGCAGTCAACCTTGTCAGCACAGTCCTCAACCGTGTCGTGAAGGAGTGCGGCACAAACAGAATCGGTGTCAAGCTCAAGCGAAGCAACGATCTCAGCAACGGCTATCGGATGCGAAATATAAGCATCTCCGCTGACACGAAACTGTCCTGCATGAAGCGTATCAGCCTGTATAAAGGCACGTTTTATTTTATTGATATCGTATTTTTTGCCGGTGCGCTCAAGCATGGATATGAGATTGGCAATCGGCTCAAAATTATAATTTGTATAAGATTCGGTCATAGAGTTCACTTCCTTAAGGGCGGTAACCTATCGCCGCCAATATATGAGATGTATCAAGAGGTATCTTCCCCTTCGTCGGAAGAAGCGTTATTTCAAGCTCCTCACTGCGACAAAGACGGATTATGGAAAGCTCGGCGAGCACGTCAAGCATAAGCAAAACAGTATCTTTCGAAAAACCGAGCGTTTCCGCAAGCTCTGTCGCATCTGCTTTAACTGGCGGCATTTTTTCTCTTAAAAGAAGATACATTTTAACGAAATCTTCTCTGCTCGGTATGTAATCGCTCGCCGTTTTTCTTATATCGCGAACAAGAAGCTGCACACTGCGTCGACCTCGGAACTCGTTAATATCGAGGTTATAAGCAATGTCAACGGCATCGCCGACGCAAAAATCAAATTCAGCCGTGGACGTGCCGAAAAGCAGTGCTGTGAACGCCGTTGTAAGTCCCGGTGCGTGCAGAGTGAGCTTGGTATGCTTGCCGCCGGAAAGAGACGTTATTTCGGAAATTATGAGTCTGTCCGTTTCGAAAATCGGCTGTGAATTTCCTGTGCCAAAGGGTTCAAGCAGATAAAGCTCATCGGCAAGTCTCTGTGATATTTCCTCGGGATAAAGCTTTAGGTCGATGTTAACAATTCGGCAAAGCTCTGTTTCGGCGAGTTTCTTTTCTGCAAATTCGTTAATGGCACGGCGGAAGGCTTTGAGATTTTCTCTTGTCAGCGAAAGTCCTGCCGCAAGTTCATGACCGCCGTATTTTGTGAGAATATCGGAGCAGGCTTCAAGTGCTTCAAAAAGATTCAGCCCGTGAATGGAGCGTCCCGAGCCTTTTCCGATATCGTCCGGGGAGGGTTCATCACAGGTATTGTTCTCAAAGCTTATTAAAATTGACGGGAGATTGTGCTTTTCGGTTAATCGAGAACAAACGATACCGATAACACCGTGATGCCAATGGTCATCGTCAAGCACGATAACGCGATCGTTTTCACTGCATTGAAGCTCAATTTTTTTGTCTGCTTCTTCAATGATGGCGTTTTCCTCTGCCTGACGTCTGCGGTTGGTTTCACAAAGCTCTGCCGCTAATTCCTCTGCACGAAGCAGATCGTCAGAAAGCAAAAGCTCAACCGAAAGCTCGGCGCTCGATATACGCCCTGCGGCATTGAGACGGGGTGCAATTGTAAACCCAACGGCAGATGATGAGATCTTCTTTTTTATAACACTGCCATCCGCATCAACCGTTATCAGTCCCGATGCACGCATAAGCGCCGAAAGACCGATATTGGATGTATCCTCAAGCAGTCTCAATCCGTAGCTTACAATGATACGGTTTTCATCGATAAGCGGCATAACATCAGCGATAGTACCAATGGCAACAAATTCGCAAAAGCGCGGCGCAACAGTCTTTGTCGCCTCATACATATTAACGCCGGCACGCCCCATTTCGAGCGCACAAACAAGCTTGAATGCAACTCCGCAGCCGGCAAGCTCACCAAAGGGATAAGAACAGTCCGGGCGACAAGGATTAACAACAGCAACGGCATCGGGGAGCTCCGCGCGACATTCGTGATGATCGGTAATAACAACGTCAAGTCCGATTTCCTTTGCCTTTTCGACCTCCTCGATCGCCGTGATTCCCGTGTCAACCGTTATGACCAGGGTACAGCCGTCCTCCGAGAAGGATTTGAGCGCATCAAAATTAACGCCGTAACCTTCGCCGATTCGATTGGGAATATAATATCTGACGTCAGCGCCGGAATCGTGGAGATATGTGTACAAAACCGTGACCGCAGTAACTCCGTCAACATCGTAGTCGCCGTAAACAACGATCTTTTCCCCTTTATATATTGCAGAAAGTATACGCTCCACAGCCTTATTCATATCTGTAAACAGAAAAGGATCGTGAAGCAGCTCGGTTTCCTTGTTTAAAAAAGCACGTGCCGTATCAACGCTCGAATAGCCTCTGCCTGCGAGCAAGCGTGAAGCCGCGAGGGAAAGCTTAAGCTCACGCGAAATATTTGTAATTGAAGCAAGGTCGGAAAAAGCCTCGGCGACCTGCCATATTTTCTTTTTGGAAGCGTGTTTCAGCATGATCTATCACCGATATTTTCAAGTATACGAATGATTTTGACGTCAAGACGCTTCTTTGCGGTTCTGTTAAGTGTTGCCCAAACAATGATAAATGCCGCCATGAAGCCTATAAGCGCACCGAGATAAGACGCTGCCGTAAAGGATAACAGCCCGCCTGCAAAATATCCGATAACGCCGAGTATCAGCGGAAAAAGAAAGACCGCCGCCGCATAGAGAAGTACAGTTTTTGATGCGGTTTCAATAATAACACGCTCACCGACCCTTGCACCGAGCGAATTGTCCGCCCTCGAAACAGCTGCTTTATTGCCGAAAGAAACACAGGCAGAGCATCCGCCGTCAACATTCGCGTGACAGCCCTCGCAGGCGGATTTACGCGAAACCTCAACAAGCGCATAGTCATCAAAAACCTCACGAACGATACCGATCTGCTGCATACTGTCACCAACCTTCCATAATTAAAATACAAGTATACATTCTATTATATCATAAAAGCAAAAAAAAGTCTATAGCAAAAGCGAAAAAATGTAAATAAACTTGAAAAAATGCACCGTTTTCCGATTTGGTTCGACAGTGCCTTGTGCAACTATTGCAATCATCTGCAAATTATTTTGTGCACCATGACGATTTTAATGTAAAATGTTTTTGTAGGGGTTTACTTTTTAGGTTTGCAGTGGTATAATATTACAGTATATGACCGCTCGTAGCTCAGCTGGATAGAGTACCGGATTCCGATTCCGATGGTCGCAGGTTCGAATCCTGTCGAGCGGGCCATTTTTCTAACCCTATCCCCTGAAAGGAGCACAAAAATGCAAATCTCCGAATTACTTGAGGCTTCTCTTGATTTTTCAACAAATATAATCAGACTTG
>JAZNFB010000085.1:0-8620 GCA_045588895.1 Candidatus Flemingiibacterium sp. | reverse complement strand
TCTCGACGTTTTGCATACCACGTGTTATCCCTCTTGTTGCGGAGAATGTGGTTATAAAATGTTCCTCGGGGAATATCAAAGGCATCGCAAATCACGTGGATGTTGTATTTTTCGTAAAGCTCTTCAGCGGCATACAGACGTTGTTTCAATGGCGATTTCGCTGTGCAAGTTGCAGATTTGAGAATTTCAATGATACTTTCCAGGCGTGCAACCTTGTTTTCAAGCAAATGAAAATTGCGAATGTTCACTGTCTTCCGCTTGTCTGCTTCCTGCTCTTCGTGGTAAACACGTAGCCAACCATAAAATGTACTCTTGGGTATTCCGGTCTCTGCAAAGATATTTGCTGACGATTCACCTGACATATATCTGTCAATAATCGCTTGCTTTTCTTCTTGTGTATAAGTTCTCATTTTTTCAACTCCTATATTGAATATGTGATACTATTTTACGATATTTTTCAAAGGAATTGAAAGAAATGAAGAAATATGTTATAATATATTAGAAAAAGCACATGACTGTTTTAGTATTCCTTGTTGATCATAAAATAAATAAGTAGGGGAGAGAATTATGGAAGAAAGATTTGATAGTAAAGAGTACATAAAAATTTTAGGCGAAGAATTAATCAGAGATTTTATAAAAGCAGGGAAAACAACGCATACTTGTGCTGTTGGTTCAGGTCGAGAAAAAGCCCTTATGAACAAATTGAAAAGCATTTTACCGCATGGTATAGGAGTTGGCAGTGGATTTGTGATTGATTCATTAGGTAATACTTCTTCACAATGTGATTTAATTATATACGAAGAAGAGTTTGCTCTTAAGTTTATTATCAATGACGATGATACTTATGCATATTATAATTGCGAAAGTGTTATTGCCGTAGGTGAGATTAAATCAGATGCCTCTATTGCGGATATTGAAGATTCCTTTAAAAAATTGAAGAAAATCAGAGAATTGATTAGGTATAAGGAGGATGACAACAGTTTTCGGTGTTACCTTTCTAAATTGGTTGCTTGTGGTACGGCTTCTGAAAAATATGAACCTAATAAGAAGAATACAGATCAGATATTCACGTTTGTTTTGTGTAAGTCGTTAAAAACACCTTTGAGTTCTATTGCAGATAAAGCTAAAGAAGTTTTTGAAACGAAAGATAAATACTTCAATATTATCTTCCCTATAGAGGGTAAGCCTATAACATACCTTGAGGAAAAACTCAATTGTTTGGTGCCGAGCGCGTTAAATGCAACTGCCTTGTGCGAGCTTTCAGATGACGACGTTGGATTTAATTACTTTATTACCAAATTGCTTTATCAAATCGAGCATGGTCGATCTGTACCTTTAAATACTCAAAGATATATCCAATCGAAGCTTAGTTTTAATGTGTCGACTATAACACCAATATTATGAAAGAATTATTGAAAAAATTATCAGAAAAATTTGACGAAGAAGCGAATAAAATAAAGGAGTCTGTAGTCAATAACACAGACTATACTTCTGATTTTTTTGACATTCTCCCGACTTTTACCGCTATAAAAAAACGTCCAAGCAAAATGCGGGGAAAGAAAGGCGTGTACATCTTTTTGATCACAAAGCCCGTATTGCTTGATTATAATATTATTTCACAATGGAATAGTGTTTCCGGTGCGGGGTTTAAATTATACAATCAGCCATCTCTTGTAGTTGGCGATTGTTTATACGTAGGTTCTTCCGATTCTCTATACGGAAGAATGAGAGAACATTTTAGTGCCAATAGTGGAGCAGCAAGCTTAAAATTGAGCCACCCGAATAGAGATTTTGCATTAGACTCTGTTTGCGTATATTCATTTGCACTAAAAAGAGACTTTGTCGCTTATAGTTCAATGATAATAACTCAAATTGAAAAACGATTACATAATAGTTTGCTTCCCAAGGCCGGGAGCAGTAGAGTCTGATATCCCCCCAAAAATGCCGTGCATTAATTACATGTATGGTTCTACCGTGACTTGATACGAAAGTTCAAATCCGATCACAAAAAACGCGAAATATCTTTTCTATAGTCGATAGACAAGCGAGATCGCAATTTCCAAAATGGGATTGCGGTCTTTTTTGTCTTAAAGCACCTGTGAAATTGTTATCATTAAAAGTCATATTTTCAAAGCAGAACCACAAGATTCTTATAAATGACAGATTATTGCGTAATTATGATATTCCATTTCAAAAAGAAATTTGCTATAATTGTATTGTAATAAAACTGTTATACAAATTTATTGTATACGTTTGTAAATTTATTGTTTTGGAGGAAACAATTATGAAGAATAAAAGACGGCTCTTATCACTATTGCTTGCAGCATCGCTTATTACAGCAAGTCTGCCGATCACAGCATACGCATCGCAACCGGCTACAAGCGAAAAAAACGAAAGCTGGGCAGGATCTATCGACGGTGAGATAAAGCTGGTTGAAGAAGGTCTTATTCTCAAAGCCGATCCAAATAATCTTCCCACTCAGGCTGACGAAAAGTACATACTGTTTGATGCGGCACTGATTACTGCAGGTACATATAAGGTCTCTCTTCGTGCACGTAACATTTCCGGAACAAACAGACTTATGATCGGCTTCGGCGGCTGGTATTCGGGCAATACCCTTATCAACACACCGGGGGCAGGCAACGGAAGTACTTTAACCGTCGTTTCTGCCGCGGTCAACGGTACAGCAGCCTCGAGAGTTCAGTACAATCTCCTGAGCAACGACTGGACAACCTTCGAATCCACATTTACCGTCACCGCGAGCGGCATTCTCGGACTCGGTATCGCAGATAAGGGATTCGCTGCTGTTCCGGGTCAGGTTGAGATCGATTCCTTTACCTTGATCAAAGTCGATCCCGCCACCGGTACGGAAATAGAGAATGTCGGTTATTCATTCTCAAAGACCGCTATAAATACAAATAACAGCTGTCCAGGTCTCGTTCCCGTAACCTCGTATTATTCCACAAAGGATACCGGCGCAACCTCGCTCAAGTATATCGCTGATTCATCCGAGCGCGGAGCAGGTCTTTACACGGTAAGCGCAAAGGTTCGTGCAGACAAGGCGGCAAAGCTTACTGCATCAATTGAGCTTGCTTCAGGAACAGTGTCCGCAACGACCGATATCGGTACAGATTGGTCTGATATCGAGCTTAAGCTTGACATTAATGAAACATTTACGGCCGATAAGCTAACGATCTCAATCTCGGACGGTGCAGTGCTCGATTTTGATGATATCGTCTTCACCCAGAAAGCAGCTTATATCTTTAACGATGAATGGCAGGGTGACAACGGTGCGGCATTACCATTCGTGACTGTTGATGAAGAATACATTTATCTCGCAGCCGATCCAAGCAATATGCCCGAAGATGACGGCGCTTACCGTTATGATATCGCCACACTTCCGGCAGGCACATACAAGGTAAGCTTCAAGCTTCGCAATGATAAGGATGCCTCCGGTACAAACAGAGTCATGCTCGGTCTTGGTGTAGAAAACAATGTCGAATCGGCATATTCGCTTGCAAATACGAATTGTACAACCGCGACCGTAATCAGTGCGACCTCTAACGGTGTGAATATTGCTAATCCGAGTATGCAGTTCACGCCGGTCTCAAGCGACTGGCAGACATTTGAATACAACTTCACCTCCACCGCGCAGTATAAACTCAAGCTTATCCTCTTGAATAAAAACATCGCCGTAAATATCAAGGAGCTTTCCATTGTAAACACGGCAACAAATGAAACTGTAGACTACCGCTTCGATGTCTCCGCAGATACGGTATACGGCGGCAAGCTCGGTACTTATATAAATTATGCCTCTTACTATACTACCGAGGGTTCAGGTACAGACACGATTGTTTCAAAAACCGGCACGACATATAATCCCGGTCTTTATACTCTCACCGGAACCGTGAAATCACCCACAGCAAGTGCTCTTTCCGCTTCTATCAAGGGAATCAACACACAAATCGCAAGCATCACAGATGGTTTCACAAATATTAACCTTACATTTGATATGCGTGAGGCGTTCACCGCAGACCAGATCGCCATCACAGCGCCTGATCTCCACTTTACAAATCTCACCTTCAGCGGCAAGGAGTATACAATCAACAACGATTATATCGCAACAAACAATGCCGCAATCGTTACAAGCAAGACAGATGAAAAATACACATATCTTGCAGCCGATCCCGACAATATGCCCGATGATGACGGCGCTTACCGTTATGATATCGCCGTACTTCCGGCAGGCACATACAAGGTAAGCTTCAAGCTTCGCAATGACCCCGAAGCTACAGGCACAAACCAGGTTATGGTTGGTCTGGGCGACATTAATCAGGTCACATCTGGATACGCACTCATCAGAACAAACTGCACAAATGCAACAGTCATCAGTGCAACCCTCGACGGCGAGGACATCACAAGCACATGGAAGCAGACAACTCCAGTTGCGAATATGTGGCAGACATTTGAGTTCAACTTCACCTCAGAGGCTCAGTACAAATTAAAGCTTATCTTTATGGATAAGAATATCGCCGCAAACATAAAAGATCTTTCAATTGTAAACACCGAAACAAACGAAAGCATTGACTACCGCTTCGACGTATCCGCTGATACAGCATACGGCGGCAAGCTCGGCGTTTATATAGATCTCGGATTTGATTATAACACAACAGCAGGCAGCGGTGTAAATTCCTTCCGCTTCAAGGATGACACCGAGCTTGTTCCCGGAGTTTACACAATTACAGGTGCGATCCGTGCAAATGCAGTCGGATCATTCACAGCCGATTCGGGAATTGATTCGGATTCCGGCATAAACAAAGCATCTGTATCTGTTAATACGATATGGAAGAATTTCACGCTGCAGCTTGATCTGCGTCAAAGCATAAAAAAGAGCGATCTTATATTCTCAACAGACACAGATTATATTGAATTCAGCAATCTTGAAATAGAAGGCGTTCCCTACACTGCCATAAACGACTGGCAGGGTACCAACGGCGCAATTATCGTTCAGATCAATGAGCCGAATCCTTACTATGTTGCCCATTCAGGCGGTGACAGCAGTGATGAGAACGCATGGAACGTAAATCTTGTTCCCACTTCCAAGAACCGTCTTTCAACCGGAAATTACAGAGTTTCCTTTGAAATTCGCAACGATCCCAACAACAAAAATGCCGCAAATAAGTTTGAGATAAAGCTCGGAACTCCCTATTCTGGCGGTTACCTCAACTTCGTAGGTCAGAAGGCAAGCAGCGGCATTAACACGCTTAACGTCAAGAATATAACCATCGATGGCATTCCCACTAACGGTTCTTCACTTTTGAATATTGGCTCGGAATGGACAAAATACACCATCGAATTTGAGCTTAACACCCTCGTTGCAGACGGCGGATTCGATGCAAACGCAAATGGCTTCCTTTTCATCGTAAGCGGTGATATGGCTCCCATCAACTACAGAAACTTCACAGTTGAAAATCTTGACAAAAAAACAACATCAACCGGTGAAGACTTCACTCACGACGCAATCGAGCTTATTCTCGCTTTTGCAGATGTTTACAATTATCCCGGTGTCGATTACCTGCTCGATTCACGCTTCACAACCGCAAACAGCGGAGCAAACGCAATCACTCCTACGTCAGGCTCAGAATCCGATTATATGATAGATGCAGGTTTAACCCATATCACAGGTTATTTCCGTGCGCCAAACGGCAGTGCAGCTCTTTCTGCATTGTATGGAGACAATC
Source organism: Candidatus Flemingiibacterium sp. (assembly GCA_045588895.1). Classification (GTDB taxonomy): domain Bacteria; phylum Bacillota; class Clostridia; order Oscillospirales; family CAG-272; genus Flemingiibacterium. The sequence continues at coordinate 2,879 of JAZNFB010000085.1, read as the reverse complement.
TACCACTGCAGACTTTAAGCGGCGATACAAGTGTTACTCTTGATGACTCCTGGAAACATGTAACATTTATCCTCGACTCTTATGTTGACATCGAAACAACGGATATCGTCATTTCATTCACCGATGACATCGAGTTCAAAGATATTGAGATAACCCTTGTTGAGAAATATTATTCTGCTTATGATATCGACATGGGCACGATTATAACGCTTCTTCTTCTCAAGAAAGACTATGCGATTGGGGAAGACCCGACAAACCTTCTTAATGGCGTAATCAGAAAATCCGTTGCCCGCAAGTGGGATTTTGGAGATCAGACGCTTGAATTTCACAGAGATAATGACGGAAATTATCTTCGTGCCGGCAACATTAAAGATACCTCCATCGGCTTCACCTGCAATTCGGGAACAATAGCCGAGCCCGGTCTTTACGTCATGTCCGGTGAATTCCGCACCGCAAACGCCGGTGAAACAAGCAAAATCCGTATGATCGCAGGCGGCATCACCGAAACCATCTCAATTGACAACGAGTGGACCTATGGCGAATTTCTCTTTGAGATAACCAAAAAACAGGAGCTTGTTGTCAAGATCTGCAGTGATCCCGTTGCTTTCTATACAATGGACTTCGATTTCAGAAATCTGAGAGTTATCAACACAGAAAAGATACCCGGCGGGTATAATCTCTATCCCGAGGGAGGCTTTGACACAGAGGGCTTATACGGCTGGACATTCGCAACTGCAGAGGGCTTCGGTGATCTCAGCTGGAAGCAGGAGGAAAACGGTAACGGTTACCTCTCGTTCACAAACCGCGGAATAAACTATGACGAAACCTCGGTCAACACGCTGATAAGCCTTATCCCCGGCGCAATTTATACAGTTTCATTTGATATGCGTGCAACAGACGAGGATACAAGCCTGACTGTCCGTACATATGCAAACAATATTACAATCACTGTTGATGATCCCTCAAACCGTTGGGGAAATGAATTTGACATCACACACGAATGGAAGCACATCTCCGGCTCGTTCACTGCAACCGAAGCCGCTAACTTCATCTTCAAGATCAAGGGCGGTCAGGAAGCAGAGGATATCGCATCCTTCGACTTTGACAACATAGTTATTTCAAGAAAACAGGCTCCGACAAATGACAACCTCTATCCGTCAGGCAACTTCAACGACAAGGCAACCGCACTCGTCGGCTGGTCTGCAAGCGGCGGTGACGCAACCATGACCTGGAATCAGGATGAAAACGGTAACGGTTATATGACAGTAAGCGACCGTATACTTAACTATATCGGTGTACGTATAACTCCCATCAAGGTTACAGCAGGAAAGACATATAAGATTTCGTATTCGATCCGCGCAACAAATGAGGGTGAAACCTTTGATGTCCGTGCTTTTGCCAACGGAGGATGGCTCACCAACTCAGGAAAGCATACATACACAATCACGCACAATTGGCAACACGTGGAATGTCTGTATACACCAAGCGAAGACGGTGACCTTACGTTTGAGATCAAGGGCGGTCATACCGAAAATGATAATAAGAACTTCGATATTGACAACCTGATCATTTCCGTTGAAAGCTGATAAAAATGTTAAGATAAGGAGAATAACCATGAAAATAAACAAGCTGATTTCAGCTCTCCTCGCCCCGGTAATGGCACTTTCTGTCGTTGCCGTGGCAGGAACCTCAATAACGGCGGCAATTTGGGAGCCTCCGCTTTCAATAGTGGACGACATCGTGAAAAGAGAGAACAAACTTCCCTTCTCCGCATTCGACACAGAAGAAGCACTCAGTCGCTGGAACGCCAATTCTCAGCAGCTTTTATACGATGAGGATGAAAACGGCGGCTTCCTTACAGCAAGCGGTATAACCACAAACTACGTCGGATTTGACTATTATCCCGTATTTGAGGTTGAGCCGGGCACATATAGATTCACCGGTTACTTCCGTACTGCAAATGAGGGAGAAATTTCTGCTCTGCGTGTAAGCTTTTACCATACGGACGGCAGTATTCCGGCAACAGCAAGAGTTTATATAACTAATGAATGGGAAAAGGTTGAATTCTATTTCACAACCACAGACTATCTTGACCACATCAAGGTTTACGGCGGCGGATATGAATTTTATATCCAGGACTACTGCATGGATAATTTCAGTCTTGTTGCAGTTGATTCCGTTCCCGAGGATGCACAGCTTGTCTTCGGAACACCCAACACCCATGAAGAAGCTCTCGAATCGATGATGAAGAATCTCGACGTAAGACCTTATGACCCCAAAGAAGAAGCGAAATATGAGGTTAACGGCGGCATCATCATCAATCAGGACGACTCCGGCTGGCTCTTAAGCGTTGGAAGATCACTTCCCACACGTGAGTCCATAGCAAACTTTGCAAAGCAGTTCGAAGGAACGCATATTACCGACTATTTCATCAATGTCAACGCATCCGGACTTGTTTTCCCGTCTGAAAAATATACCGATTACCTTGAGGTATATCACAAGCTCATGGAAGACGGTTCTGCCAATGAAATTTCAGGCATTAAGCTCGATTCCGGAAGCGTTGATATGGTCAAGGGCGCATACCACGTTTTCGAAACCCTTAACACAGACTATATTGCAATCTGGCATGAGGAATTTAAAAAGATCGGCATTAATCCCTGGATCTCTTTCCGTATGAACGACGTGCACGATATGTCGATAGCCCTCTCCGGAGATTACAGTTCCCCATTCCTTCAGGATTTCTGGTATAAGAATCCGCAATTTTATCGTGTAAAGCATCATGACTATGTATCATATTTCGACGGTGCGCTCGACTATACATATCCCGAGGTTCGTGAATATTTTCTTGGCATCATAAATGAGGCACTTAACCGCTATAA
>JAZNFB010000084.1:0-3191 GCA_045588895.1 Candidatus Flemingiibacterium sp. | reverse complement strand
TCACAGAACGACATGGCTACGATCCGACTTGCTGTCAACCGTCATATTCTTCTTGTCGCTTGTTAAGACCTCAGACGGCGGAATATCATATATCAGCGTGGTATCGGGGAAGGTGGTCAGCGTATCAACAAAAGGAATCTTGAAGTGAAGTCCGGCTTCATTTGTGATGTAAACTATCTCGGAGAAACGCATGAGACAAACATACTCGTTTTCAGCAACAACATACATCGAATTTGCACCGACGAAAACAAGCAGCAATAATATTACTAAAGTTACAATAAGACTCTTTTTCATGCCATACTCCTTTCTCACTGTCCATTTGACGCAAAATCGTCAAGCGGCAGCAGCTTTTCTGTCGAACCGTCCGATACGTCAACATAGAGAGTAACACCCGGAAGTGCTTGCTCGATCATCTCATAGTACATACGGATTCGTGTAATTTCGGGATTCTTAGAATATTCGTCATACATCGCCTCAAAAAGCGCAACCTGCTTAACTGCCTCGTTTATGCGGTTTTGCTTCAGATATTCTGCATTCTGAATAAGCTGGTCAGCCTCAGCCTGTGCCTCGGGAAGCTTCTGATTACTGTAAGCCTTCGCCTGATTTATTGCGGTTTCAGCTCCCTGCTTTGCGGTTTCAACAGCCTTGAATGCCTCGATTACAGACACTGTCGGCGGTTCGGAATCCTGAATTTTGATATCAGTTAAAATCAGACCGATATCATATTCCTCAAGTATCTCGGTAACAAGCTCCTTGACGCGCATCTGAATATCGGTTTTACCATCAGTCAGAACCTGGTCAACCGTCGCACTGCCGACGACTGCGCGAATCTGCGACTGTATAAGATTTTTAAGTATCGTTTCGGGAGCCTTGGAATTATAAAGATATTTCACGGGATCGGATATCTTATATTCAATGAAGAAATCGACATTGACAATATTATAGTCGCCCGTAATCATCTTGGATTCCTTTTCGATCAGCTCATAATTATCGCCCGAATCTGAGCTGCGGTATCCAAGCTCGATCTTCTGATACACGTTAACGTCAACCTTCTCAACCTCCTGAATACCAAACGGCAGCTTGAAATGGAAACCGGCGCCGCTGACAGACGACACCTTACCAAGCGTTGTGACAACCGCCTGCTGCTTTTCGTCAACCGTATACCAGCAGGTTGAGGCAGCAATGATCACCAATAATGCAACCATCAGTATTACTACGCTGCGCCCGAGATTTTTGGGAGAAGCGGACTTGTTTTTTAATTTCGTGTAAAACGTATCTCCGCTTTTTTTGAAGCTATCCATGTTATATCCTCCTTTGAGACTTGCGGCAGGTCCTTTTCGGATCGCAAGCCGCGATAATATAACTATATTGTACCATACATTTATGAATACGGTGTTACAGATTTATTTTACTTGTAAAAAATATAGAAAGGTAATAATGCAAGCATACAGAGAAAGACGCCTTTTTTTAAATTAACAAACAATGAATTTTTTTGTCGAAATATATTGACACTAAGAATACATTGTGATAAAATTATAGTGGTGGTTTTTACTAATAAAAAACAAGGAGATTAAAAGAATGAAATTTCTATCTACCAAGCGTCTTCTCTTAATAACTATGGCAATGATGCTCGTGATGTCGACATTCAGCTTCGGTGTTCTTGCCGATGAAGATGTTGCAGCTGATGCCATTACCTATGCCGTGACCGATGCTGAGGCTCCAAGCGCTGACGCACCGGATAATGGTGAAGCATCAAATGATATCCTCCTTATAGCACCGGCTCCCGATGCAACGATTGAGACGGATATCGCACTTGACACCGTTGAAGAGACGGAAATCCTGACAGACGGTGCAGTTGCCGAAGACGGTGCACTCGAAGATGATACTGTCGGTGAAACAGTTTCAGAAGAAACCGAAGAAGAACCCACAAGCAGATTTTATTCAACCCTCTGGGCACTTCTTCCTCCGGTAATCGCAATTGCTCTCGCTCTTATAACCAAAGAGGTTTATTCTTCCCTCTTTATCGGTATTCTCGCCGGCGGTCTGCTTGCAACCAACTTCAATCCTCTCGGAACTGTTGATGCCCTCATAAACGATGGCTTTATCGCAGCGGTTTCGGGCACAGCGGGCGTTTTCATATTCCTTGTAATCCTCGGAATACTCGTTGCACTGATCAATAAAACCGGTGCTGCAGCGGCATTCGGCAGATGGGCACAGACACATATCAAAACACGTGTCGGCGCACAGCTTGCGGCATTTGTGCTCGGTATACTTATCTTTATCGACGACTACTTTAACTGTCTCACAGTCGGTTCGGTAATGACACCGGTGACCGATTCTCACAAGATTTCGCGTGCAAAGCTCTCGTTCATCATCGACGCAACAGCAGCTCCCATCTGTATGATCGCTCCGATTTCCTCTTGGGCTGCGGCAGTTTCCTCGTATGTTGATCCCGAAAAGGCAGGCTGCACCGGACTTGAGCTTTTCATCCGTGCAATTCCGTTTAACTATTATTCCCTCATGACGCTTCTCTTCGTTGTTCTTATCATCGTTCTTAAGGTTGATTTCGGTCCGATGAAAAAGCATGAGATGAATGCCATAAACAAGGGCGACCTTTTCACAACAGGCGTTTCCTCGAATAAAGCTGAAGAAGAACTTGAGGTTAACGACAAAGGAAAGGTTATCGATCTTATTCTTCCGATCGTGGTTCTCATCGGTGCTTGTGTGTTCGGACTCGTTTACGTCGGTGGTATCCTCACGGGTGCTGATTTCATTACCGCTTTTGCTGACACAGATGCAACCGTCGGTTTACCCTGGGGCGGTCTTATTGCTCTCATTATTACCATTATTTATCTGCTCTGCCGCCGCGTTGTTTCCTTCAAGGATGCAATGGAATGTATCCCGAAGGGCTTCAAGGCAATGGTTCCCGCAATCACCATTCTTACATTTGCAACCACTCTTAAAAATATGACCGGCTTGCTCGGAGCAGATACATTTATTAAAAACATAATGGATAATTCTGCCGAGTCCCTCTCGCTCCTGCTTCCTGCAGTTGTATTCATCGTAGCTTGTCTGCTTGCCTTCGCGACAGGTACATCTTGGGGTACATTCGGTATCCTCATTCCGATCGTAACGGGCATTTTCGATCCCACAAGTCCCCTTTACTTCATCGGTATATCCGCTTGTCTTGC
>JAZNFB010000083.1:0-6689 GCA_045588895.1 Candidatus Flemingiibacterium sp. | reverse complement strand
CGGAAATCCTGGAAAACAACACCGATCTCACGACGATAATGCGGAACCTTAAAATCCGAAATCTTCGAAAGATCGTACACCGCAGGCTTTTTGGCGGTTTCCTCATCCTTATTTGCACGCACGATTATGCTTCCGCCCGAGGCCTTTTCCTCTCGGAGAAGGAGCTTTGTGAGCGTGGTTTTTCCGGCACCCGACTCTCCGACAATGAACACAAATTCGCCGTCATTTATCTTGAGACTGACGCCGTCCAGTGCCACTGTTCCATTCGGATACACTTTTTTAACATCTCTGAATTCTATCATATCGTTAGGCAACTCCGTTATTCTCGTTATATTAAACAAACGCAAAATGCTAAATGTCAAAACAGTCGTGCAAAAAGCACCAAAAATCGAGGCTGTCGGCATTTAGCAATCGTACCGTCCGCCAATTACTCATAATGATAACGGGCGGACGGAGATATAATTAATAATTAAAATTTAACAGGCTTCGAGGTCAGATACTTCTTAACCATGAGCGCAACCTTAAATGTGATTGCGTGTTCAAACTCGCGAAGATCGAGACCGGTGAGCTTCCTGATTTTCTCAAGACGGTAAACGAGCGTGTTTCTGTGAACAAACAGCTTACGCGAGGTCTCGGAAACATTGAGGTTGTTTTCGAAGAAGCACTGGATGGTCATAAGCGTTTCGCGGTCGAGAGATTCGAGAGAGCCTTTCTTGAAAACCTCTTGTAAAAACATTTCGCAGAGTGTTGTCGGAAGCTGATAGATAAGTCTGCCGATGCCGAGATTTTCATAGCTGATGATATTCTTTTCTGTATCGAATACCTTGCCAACCTCAATTGCGACCTGTGCTTCCTTGAAGGAGCGTGCGAGATCCTTTATGTTGTCAACCGCAGTACCGATACCGATTGTAACCTTAGCATAAAACTCGCTCGAAAGCGTGTCTGCAATATTCTTTGCGCTCTTTTCGATCTCACGGTTGCCGTGTGCCGATTTTACTTCCTTAACAAGGACGATGTCATGCTCACTGACGCTGATAACATAATCCTTATTCTTATCCGGGAACATATTCTGCACCATGTCAAACGGAACAACGTCACTCTTGCCGTAGAACTTAATAAGTATCACGGCGCGCATAACATCCGAATTGAAATGCAGCTCCTTGCTCTTTAAGTAAATATCACTCGGTAGAATGTTATCAAGGATGATATTTTTGATAAACGAACCCTTATCGAGCTTTTCATCATACAGATTTTTGATATTTGCGAGAGATACGGAAAGTATCATAGAGAGCTTTTCAGCCATCTTGTCCTCTCCCTCAACAAAAACGATATATTCGGCTTTTGCGCCCTGACCGATCTGTCTGTATGTATAACCGCCGGTTGTAATGGCTTCGGATGTGTACGCCAGCTCATCACGGACGCCCTGTGCGGTTTCTCCGATCTTAACCAGCTCACTGCATGAAATAATTACGCCATTCTCGTCGATAACACCGATGACACGATCCACAGCATCCTTCATCTGATGAATAATACCTTGGAAAAATCTGTTTGACATAGGGGCGACTCCTTTCAACATTAACAAAAAAATTTAAGTGTAATAATAAATTGAATTAAAAATCTTTTATAAATACTTATATCATCTTAACCGTGCATATAACGGCAATCACAAGATAGGAAGCAAGCAGAATAAAATCAGCTAAAATCGTAGATGCAGGCGAGACTAAGAGAAGAACAAGTCCTGCAATAACAGCTGCCGCACAGATAAAGAATGTCACTGCGCATTTTTTGCCGCCGATCGTGATTCCGGCAAATGTATAATTTTTGTTTGTTAAAATAAGAAGCAAACCGAGGATAAGTGCCGCAACGGCAAGAATACCCATAAGCGGTCTTGCAGCTAAAACGCCAAGTTTTCCGAGCGTATAGAAGAATCCGTTTGCTGAAGGCACCGACTTTGCAAATCTTATCAAAAGGAAAGCGGCTGCCGTGAAGAATGAATACGCGAAGAAGTTTCCGGCATAAATGTTATGTGCGAAATAAAGAACGGTAAGCGTGATGAGTGTTGCAATAACCAACCCAACATTATCGTAAATATAGTAGATAAGACCTGCCGCAAAGAGTGAAGTAATGTTTCCGAAGATAAATGCACTTGTGATTACATTACCCGACTCATCAACATTTTTCATTTTTTTGAATGTAAACAGTATCGCCGAGAGTCCGAAGAGAACACCCGTAACCAAAAGAAACGGAGGCAATACGACTGTATGCATTAAAATCTGATGATTCTCAGTTCTTATTGCAACAACAACCGCAATAAAAACAAGAGCGAACTGAAGCATCAGGCGGTAAAGCTTAGTATCCTGCTGCTTCTCTGCTGCCGCCTTTGCAGCCTTTTTTTCTTTAATTCTATTTTCCTTAACACTGTTACTCACTTCAAAAAAACCTCCGCCTTACAATTCAAACTTATAGGTCAGACACGCAAGCACGAAGCTCGGTGCCGTTTCGCAGCGAAGAATCCGCCGCCCGAGACCGCATATATCAAAGCCAGCAGCACGTGCCGCTTCAACCTCTTTAAGAGAAAATCCACCCTCCGAGCCGATTATCACCGAAATACTTTCAGGCATTTTATCATCGCTGTATTTTTCATTGAGGAGTGCTCGCAAAGGCACTGTGTTATCGCCCTCATAGAAAAAGAGGACAAGCTCACTCTCTGCCGCACGCTTTAGCATCTCGCGAAACGATATCGGCAGCATAACCGTCGGAACAGTACCTCGACCGCACTGCTTTGCAGCTTCAAGCGCGATACGCAAGCGGCGTTCAAGCTTTTTCTGCTCCTTTCGGGAATCCTCATCCCGCCGGGCAACGCAGCGCTCCGATTCAAACGGAATTATCTCATGCGCTCCGGTTTCAACCGACTTCTGAATGATAACATCCAGCTTGTCCGATTTCGGAAGCGCCTGAAACAAGCGTACCGTATAGGGCGGCTCGGTGTCACATTTACGCACCGAAACGATTCTCGCCATAACGGTGTCAACGGTGAAGTCCGTCAGCTCACAGTCATATTCGTTTTTCTGCATATCACAAACCGTAATATGCTCGCCTGCACGCATTCGCAGTGAACGTGAGATATGAATGGCATCATCTCCGCAGACAGTCACATATCCGTCTGCGATATTGGAAGCCGACAGAAAGAAACGCGGCATTTTTAACCTCAAAAGCAGAATTAGTCAAAATTGGCACAACTTTTTGTTGTTTGTTTGCCCGACTATATTGTATATTATACTACACTTTCGTCATTTTGTCAAATATTTTAGCGAAATTTTTTGCATATTTTTTTATCAAACGCGAAAAAAACCGTTATTTTTTCCAAATTTTAGTCTTTTTGGTATACCATTGCCACCCAATCACTCTCCATTGCTTCCTCAACAAGGGTGAAACCGTTCTTCTTCATGGCAGTTCTGACATCCTCGGCATACACCTCAATGATTCCCGATGTTATAAGATAGGAGCCTTTTTTGAGATAATCACCAATATCGGGTGACATTCTGACAATGATATCGGCAACTATATTGGCAACGGCGAAATCGTAAAGTCCGCCAGTCATATCAACACTGGCAAGCAGGTCCGAAACGCCGCAAGTGATGTTATCGCATCCGTTATCCTTACAGTTTTCACGGGCAACACGTACGGCAACCGGATCGATATCGTAAGCGAAGCACTCTTTTGCGCCAAGCTTTGAAGCACATATTGAAAGTATACCGCTTCCCGTTCCGACATCGAGCATACGCTGTCCCGGAACAAGATACTTTTCAATCAGCCTGCAAACAAGACGTGTGGTTTCATGAGTGCCCGTTCCGAAAGCCATACCGGGATCCATTCTGACAATAACATCGTCGGGTGCTGCGTCATATTTTTCCCAAGCAGGAACGATAACAAGTCTTTGCCCAACGCGAATGGGATGATAATACTTCTTCCAAGCCGTTGACCATTCCTCCTCGTCAACTCCGATAAGCTCGATCTTCGCCTCAATCTCCGCCGCCGCAAATCGCTCCTTGAGGAATAACACATAGTCGTTGTAATTTTTGTTATCGGGAATGTAAATCGATACCGCACCGTGTGTTTTGTCTGCGTTAAGTATGCTCTCATCAATGAGATCGCCGTAAACGGTTTTAAGGCCTTCCTCAATGTCGCTGTAATCTTCAATCATGATGCCGTTATCAAGCATACTCATAATAGCGGCAGTGCGTTCAATGTCACCAGTTGCAACAGAAACCCGAAGCTGTGTCCAGTTCATAATAATCTCCTTAATAAAACAGGTTTCCTCCGCCATACCGGACAGCGGAGGTTAAAAATCTTGTGCGAATGATATATTTTATTTGTTGAACAGTTTCTTTATAAAGCTGCTTTTCTTTGTATTGTTTTTCTCTCCGAGGCTTTCGGCAAACTTGCGCAGTAAATCCTTCTGTGCTTCTGTAAGTCCGCGAGGAGTCTCAATCGAAACCGCAAATATAAGGTCGCCGCGGCTCTTACTGTTAACATACGGAATACCGCGTCCTCTCAACGTAAACTGTGTGCCGTGCTGTGTTCCCTCGGGAATGTTATATGTCTCCTTGCCCTCAAGCGTCGGAATCTCGATCTGTGCGCCGAGTGCCGCCTCAGCATAGGTTATCGGAACCTCACAGTATATATTGTAACCGTCGCGCTCAAAAATCGGATGAGGACGGACCGAAACCGCGATAATAAGATCGCCTGCCGAGCCGCCGTTTCTGCCGCTGTCACCCTGCGAGCGGATTGCAACCTTCTGACCGTCATCAATGCCTGCAGGAATTGTAACTTCAAGCTTTTTGGAATTTTTAACGTAACCCTTACCCTTACAATAAGTACAAGGCTCCTTTATTTTCTTGCCTGTACCGCCGCAGTCCTCACAGGGACGTGTTGTCTGCATCATACCGAGCATGGTGCGCTGCTGAACACGGACAGTACCCGTTCCGCGACAGGTTGTACAAGTTTCAACCGTAGTTCCCTTTTTCGCGCCTGAGCCTTCACATTCGGGACATTTTTCAACCCGTCCGTAGCTTATTTCCTTTTTGCATCCAAATGCCGCTTCTTCAAATGAAATCGTCACACGCTGAAGTATATCGCCGCCGCGCATCGGACCGTTACGTCGGGATGACTGTGAGCCGCCCATTCCGCCGCCAAAGAAATTGCCGAAGATATCGCCAAAAATATCCGATGCATCGAATCCGCCAAAACCGCCAAAGCCACCTTCAAAGCCGCCCTGACCGTCAACGCCCGCATGACCGAACTGATCATAGCGCGACTTTTTCTCGGGATCGGAAAGCACAGCGTAAGCTTCGTTAACTTCCTTGAAATTTTTCTCGGCTTCGGCATCCCCGGGATTCATGTCGGGATGATATTTTTTAGCAAGCTGACGATAAGCTTTTTTTATTGTCGCCTCATCAGCCGTCTTATCGAGACCGAGCACCTCATAATAATCTCTTTTGTCTGCCATGTGTATCTCCTCAATTTTTGGAAAATTGATAAATGTTTTTACTAAAGACCGGTGTTTGTCCGGTTAACCCAATTATTATACTATATTATTTGAAATAAATAAACAATAATTTGTAAATTTAAAACACCACGCAAGAAAACATCAAACGGGCTGACTCAACTGAAAACGAGCCAACCCATTTTGATATTAATACGTCACTCTGACAGATTACTCGTTTGTCTTATCCTCAAAATCTGCGTTATAGAATGTGTCACCATCAGCGCCCTGTGCACCTGCGCCGGGATTTGCGCCCATATCAGGACCTGCGCCCTGTGCTCCCTGCTGTGCATAAAGCTTTTCGGCAATCGGATAGAAAGACTTCTGAAGTGCTTCGGTGTCTGCTTTAATAGCCTCGATGTCTCCTGTCTTAATTGTTTCCTTAAGCTTTTCAATAGCCGCATTTACAGGAGCTTTCTCGTCCTCTGTCACCTTGTCGCCAAGCTCGCCGAGAGTCTTTTCGGTCTGGAAGATAGTATTCTCTGCGTTGTTCTTGGTTTCAACAGCTTCCTTCTGCTTCTTGTCTTCCTCTGCAAATTTCTCTGCTTCCTTAACAGCCTTATCAATATCCTCCTGCGACATATTTGTTGAAGAAGTGATAGTGATGTGCTGTTCCTTGCCTGTACCCTTATCCTTTGCGGTTACGTTAACGATACCGTTAGCGTCGATATCGAATGTAACCTCGATCTGAGGTACACCGCGAGGAGCAGGAGCGATACCGTCAAGCGAGAAGCGACCGAGAGTTGTGTTGCCTGCAGCCATGTCACGCTCACCCTGAAGAACATGAATCTCAACCGAGGTCTGTCCGTCAGATGCAGTTGAATAAACCTGGCTCTTCTTTACGGGGATAGTTGTATTTCTGTCGATGATTCTGTTGAATACACCGCCGAGAGTTTCAATACCGAGCGAGAGAGGAGTTACGTCGAGAAGGAGAAGGTCCTTAACGTCGCCGCCGAGTACGCCGCCCTGAATAGCCGCACCGAGAGCAACACATTCATCGGGGTTAATACCCTTGAAGGGCTCTTTTCCGATAAAGTCCTTGACTGCATCCTGAACTGCAGGGATTCTTGTCGAACCACCGACGAGAAGCACCTTATCAATCTGACCGACGGTAAGACCGGAGTCAGCGAGTGCTTTCTTTGTG
>JAZNFB010000082.1:0-10285 GCA_045588895.1 Candidatus Flemingiibacterium sp. | reverse complement strand
TTCCGGATGCAAACGTTTCATTTATCCACGGAAAACTCAAGAACGCAGAAAAAAACGATATTATGTCCCGATTCGTTTCGGGAGAGATAAAAATACTTGTTTCTACAACTGTTATCGAGGTCGGCATAAACGTGCCGAATGCATCGCTTATGATAGTTGAAAACGCAGAACGCTTCGGACTGTCACAGCTCCATCAGCTTCGCGGCAGAGTGGGACGCGGCAGTGCGAAATCATATTGCATACTTGTCTCCGATTCAAAGGGGGACGCGGCTAAATCCCGCCTTGAAGTTATGAAATCAACCTTCGACGGCTTCAGGATTGCCGAATACGATCTCGGTGAGCGTGGTCCCGGTGACTTTTTTGCATCCATAGACGACGAGATACGCCAGCACGGTGAATTGCGATTCCGACTTGCCAATCTCTGCGAGGATATGGAGCTATTTGAGGCTGCCGTATATGAGGCGAAGGGAGTTTGAGGCGGTGTTGCCCTCTCAGTCTCGATTCGCACAGATGCTCGCATTTGTTACACCTATCTCCCCAAAGGGCGAGGCATAAGGTTAGTCGGAGCGCAGTGACTAAGTGCTTCGGCAATAACACTCCAAAACAAACAGAAAGGAGAATAAACAAATGATACAACCGCTTGCCGACAAGGTACGTCCGCATAGCTTTGATGAAATGGTCGGACAGGAGCATCTTGTCGGGGGAAACGGTGTCCTGCGCCGCATGGTCGATTCGGGACATATCACCAATATGATATTTTTCGGACCGCCCGGAACGGGAAAAACAACAGCAGCTAATATAATCGCCGAGCGTTCCGGAATGACACTGCGCCGCCTAAATGCAACAACAGCAAGCCTTGCAGATGTCAAAGAAGTCATCGAGGAAACGGGCACACTCCTCGGCGGCGACGGTATACTTCTTTATCTTGACGAGATACAGTATTTCAATAAAAAGCAACAGCAGTCATTGCTTGAATATATCGAGGACGGACGTATCACGCTGATCGCTTCAACAACGGAAAATCCCTATTTTTACGTCTATAACGCTATAATTTCGCGCTCGGCAGTGTTCGAATTCCGTCCCGTTTCGCATGGAGAAATAAAACGTGCACTTGAGCGTACACTTGCCGTCCTCAATAAAGACGAAAACACAAGCGTCACCTGTGGCGATGACGCCCTGGACGCACTTTCGGGCGCAGGTGCAGGTGACGTGCGACGCAGTATTGGCCTGCTCGAAAATGCGTTTTATCTCGCGGCGGCAGGGGACTGTAACATTACACCCGAGCTGATACGCAGCTTTACGCCAAAAGTGCTTGGAAGCTTTGACAGAGCAGGCGACGTGCATTACGATCTGCTTTCCTGCCTGCAGAAGTCAATACGCGGCTCTGACCCCGATGCGGCTGTCTTTTACCTTGCAAAATTACTTGAGGGCGGCGACCTTGTTTCGGCGTGCAGACGGCTGCAGGTTATCGCAAGCGAGGATATCGGGCTTGCTTATCCCATGGCGGCGGTCATCACCCGTGCGGCAGTTGAAAGTGCACGTGAATTAGGGCTTCCCGAGGGACGTATACCGCTTGTAAACGCCGCTGTGATGCTTGCAACCGCGCCAAAATCGAACAGCGCATATATGGCACTTGCAAGGGCGAATGAGGACATAGCACATGGACGGGGACAGAACGTGCCGACACATCTGCGAAGCCCGAATTTCGTCGGGTACAAATATCCGCACGACTGTGAAAATCACTGGACGGCGCAGCAATATCTGCCGGACGACCTTAAGGGTGTACGCTACTATGAATACGGCGACAACAAAACCGAGCAGGCGGCAAAGGCATATTGGGATAATATAAAGAAGAAATAGCATACATAGGAGAAACAGGCATGAACACATTCAAAATTTTGGCGGTCGGTGACGTTGTGGGACCCGATGCCGTGAAATATATGGGCGAAAAGCTGTGGAGCTTCCGTAAGGAGAACGGTATCAATATGGTTGTCTGTAACGCGGAGAATGCCGCAGCCGGTAACGGTCTTGACATTGAAAGCGCAGATAAGCTGCTCTCGTCGGGATGTGACATTCTGACCGGCGGAAATCACATTTTCAAGCGTCGTGAAATCAGACGTTATCTCGACATGAACCGCTCGGTAATACGCCCGGCAAACTACCCTTACGGCACATCCGGAAACGGTTACACCTTCGCAAATATCGACGGTTATCGCATACTTGTCATCAATATGCTCGGAACGATATATCTTGAGCCACTGAACTGTCCTTTTGGAACTGCTGACCGTATACTTGACCGTGAAGCAGGACGCTTTGACTTTGCCGTGCTCGATTTTCATGCGGAAGCAACAAGCGAAAAAATTGCGCTCGGACGTTATCTTGACGGGCGTGTGAACGTCATCTTCGGAACGCACACACACGTGCCGACAGCGGATGAAACGATACTCCCGAATGGCAGCGGTTATGTTACCGATCTTGGAATGTCAGGACCGCCCGACGGTGTGCTCGGTGTGCGTGCCGATATAATAATTGAAAAAATGCGAACAAAGATGCCGGTGAAGTTCGAGCTTGCCGAGGGTGCAACCGAGGTTAACGGCGTTGTGTTCACGCTTGATACACAGACGAAAAAGACAGTTAAGGTAGAGCGTGTGAAGTTTTAAAAAGGAATAAGAAAACGGGCGTACCGATCGTGTTGTGGTACGTCCGTTGGTTTTTGTGTCATAATAAAGAGCATCGGCTCCGTTTCCCGAAAGGATTGAAGCCGATACTTAATTTTACTTTTTAGGGCTTTGCAACGATTGAATCGAGAATAACATCTGCGTCGTCATACACAGTCTCGCCGAAGCCGTAAAGCTCAACGCTGCTTGAGTTACCGGAGGTTATTCTGTTTATGGGAGTGATTGTGTCGCCGCTTATTTCAAATACATTCCAAATCGTTCCAACTGCGTCTGTCGGTACGTTGAAGGTTGCAACCGGAATATTCGAGTCGCCCTTGTAAACCTTAACAACCGCATTCGACGAAGCCATCTGTGTGCTTGTTGTGCTGGAGCCGTTTGAAAAGTCATGTACCGAGAAGCGATATACACCCTCTATCTGCTGAAGGATGGTTGTTGTTTCGCAAACATCGGGACGTGTGCGAATGGTGGTGTTATCAAGGTCCAATGTGTATTTGTCGCTGTTTGCATGACCGCCGCCGCTTTCCTTCATCGGGAAGTAGAGATGGAAACGCTCGGACGAGCCTGCGATCGGACCGGTCAGATGAGAGTCAAGGTCGCTCGGATGGTCTACCCAAAGCAGGGTGATTCGCCATGCGCCTTCTCCGAGTGAGGGAGAAATTACTGCGTTCTGTGCAGCAAGGTCGATCACGCCGATAACAATATTCTTATAGCCGGTGATATATCCGCTCTTGGAATATTCGATTGTGTATACGCCGGGCTCGAAGGTGATCTCATAGTAACCGTTTTCGTTGGTTTCGGTTGTATAAATAACCTGCTCGTAATAGTTGTTCCAGCTTCTGCGGAGCTTGATTGTTACGCCGTCAACGCCCTCTCCGGTGAGTGCACTTGTGATGATACCGTTTGCAAAACCGGAGTTGATGCCGACAGAAACGAGCATCATGGTTTCATTGTAGGTCGTTGTATTTGCGGTGACTGTAACTGCCATCTTTGCGCTCTTATAGCTGCCTGCTGTGATCTTTACGATATAATCGCCTGCAGGAACCTCGGTGTTATAGTAACCGTTGCTGTTTGATCTGACGCTGGCAACGAGTTCGCCGTTCTTATAAACTCTTACAAGAGCATCTGCAATGGGTGCACCTGTCTCGGCATCCTTGATGCTTCCGGAGATATAACCGGTTTCCTCTTTGTAAAGAGTATAGTTGAAAGCGGAGCTGCTGTCCTGGCCGAAGATTACGAAGCGTGTTCCGGAGCCGTCGTTTGAGCCTATCTCGTTAACTGCTGCAGTGTATGCTTCACCAACGGTCTTATATTCGCCGTCTGCATTTTTCTTGGTGAGATTCCGGAAGAAGGAATAAGCGAAATTGGAGCTGTAGATGGTGTCTACCGAGCCGGAGGAACCGATAACGGCAGAAGCGCCCTTGTTTATGAACGCCTGTACAAGCGAATTGTCATTGCTGATGCCGTCAAGCATATCCTTACCTGTCGAGCAGGCACCGAGCCATACAAGGCTGCCTTCCATGCTGGAAACGTACTTCTCGATGAAGCCGCCGGAAATACCGAACTTACCGCCGGAGAGGGGAATGAGGTTACCGTTGTTGATATCATCGCTGTATGCGCTGCGGTTGCCGGAGGAGGACTGACCGATACCGATAAATGAACCGTAGCCGGTGTCGTATCCGCCGTGTCCGCGCCAGATGATAACGGTATTTTCGCCCATGTTCTTCAGAGCTTCGATCGAAACCTCTGCAAGGTCATAGTTGTTTGAGAATACATAGTTGTCAAATTCATTGTCAATAAGAGTTGCGCTTCCGTCTGCGGATTTTGTTGAAAGTGTGTTGAGGTACTCGCGGTCCCATTCGCCCTTGTAAGGCTCGTAGGTTGCGATGTTCATGATAGAACCGCCGGCGTCAATACCCTTTATATCGAAGGTATAAATGAAGGGAAGGCCTTCTTCGAGAACAATGTATATTGCATATTCTCCGAAGCAATATTCGGAAACTACGTCAAGTGTTATCATTGCGTCAAGCTCGACCGCGGCAGCCGCTTTTGCATCCTCATACTTGTCGTCGAGGAGATAGCCGTCTGCATCGATATAAGCGGCGATGGCGTAATCGATAATATCAACGACATCCTCAAGGGAGTCGAACTCTGCATCGGTATACTCTCTGTAGTAACCGATATTGATTTGGTTTTTGCTGGTTACGGTATCATTGACGGTAACACTGTATTTGGTGTTTCCGACAGCGGTTGCACTGAAGCTTGCCTTGAGAGTGTATATACCGTCTCCCTCGGCTGCGTCTCCGTCTGTACCGTTATCGTTCATGTAACCGAGAACATTGCCTTCCTCGTCAACGACTGCAACGGAGGTGCTGTCAAGCTCGATGTTTGCGAATATTTCAGAGGTGAATGTAACGGTTTCGGTGTTGCCGAGAAGAATATCGTATGTGTCGGTGCTGAAGGAGTGAATTTCAACATCGGGATCGGGAGCGTCGAGCGAAACGGGATTTGAACCGTTCTCCTCTGCCCACTTAGCGTAAAGTGTGATTGACTGAGTGATGCCTGTGTTGAAATTAAAGAGATTGTTACCCTCTGCATCAGTTGTCCATCCGAGGAAGGCGAATCCGCTTCTCAAGGAAATAGTGGGCTCGGTTGCCATTTCGCCGGGAGCAACTGTCTGGCTTGTGGGAGCGGCGGGAGCGCCATCGTAATTGAGATCAAACGAAACTGTGAAGCCGTTTGACCATTTAGCATAGAGAGTAATATCGCTTGTTATGGGAGTGCTGAAATCGAATCTGCTTGTCAGTGCGGTGTCGATGTACCAGCCGTCAAAATAGAGAGTTCCGTTTGTCGGAGCTTCCGGCTCGGTTGCAAATCCACCGTCCTCAACCTCCTGAGCAGCAACAGCAGTACCGCCGTTGGAGTTAAAGGTTACAGTATATGTATTCTGTCTGTTATTACCCATCTGGAAGCCGATGATAGCCATAAAGAGCTCACGCATCTTGCGACGTCTTGCTGCCTCTGCAGCATCATCCTCTTCGGGAGCGGGGGTTTCCTCAGGCTCCTCTGTGGTTTCCTCGGGAACAGTAGTTTCCTCGGGTTCCTCTGCAGTTTCCTCGGGAACGGTAGTCTCCTCGGGTTCTGCGGTGGTTTCTTCAGGCTCTGCGGTTTCCTCGGGTTCAGCAGTTGTATCGTCAGCAGCCTCCTCGCCGAGAGTTACTTCCTTGCGAAGCTCGGTGTCTGCCATACGTGCAGTGATAGCCGCAACCTCGCTTCTCTTGATCTCGGAATCGGGAGCGAATGTGCCTGCCTCGTCGTTACCAACAATTATGCCGGCACGGTAAAGCGCGTATACTGCGTCTGCATAGTCTGCATCTTCGGCAACATCCGGAATAGCACCGTCTGCAACAGTGTTTACAGCCTCGAGTGCTTCCTCGGGGAGTGCATTTGCCATAATGAGCGCAAACTCGGCTCTCTTTGCGGGAGCATTATAGTCTGCAACCTCAAAGGTGAGAATGCCGTTTTCGATAGCATAGTCCACATAAGACTGATACCATACTTCGCTTGCTTCAAACTCATCAGTGCCGTTTGCATAGATGGAATGAAGACGTGCTGCGATCGTGATAGCTTCTGCAATTGTTACAGAGCTTGCGGGAGCGAATATGCCCTCGCCCTTACCAACCATCAGACCGAGCTCGTATACTGCTTTTACGTCATTGTAAAACCAGTCGGAGTCAGTGATATCGGTGAAGGTTTCGGATTCGATAGTATTCTGCGCTGCAAAATTATCAAATCCGGTGGTTTCGGTTGCCGCAGAAAGTGTCATCGGGATCATACCGATAACCATGATCATAGCGATAACCAAGCTTAAAATGCGTCTTGATCTTGTCATGAGATTTACCTTCCTCAAAAATAAAATATTTAGTCGTTTGCAAAAAAACAACTACAAACTATATTATATCACCGTATGGAAAATATTTCAAGGGTTAAAAATGACATTTCAGATGTTATAAGTAACATTTGTACACTTGCACAAATTATGTTGCATTTTATGAAATCTACTATACATATATGTGTCGAAAAAATCTGCCGTTTACATATTTTTATATTTAATGGAATAAAAAACCATTGCGCGCGGGGTTCAAAACGTGCCACATATCAAAAAATACTGTCAAAACACCGCAAACATTGTAAAAAATAACTCTTTTACATGGCGTGAAAATGTGGTATAATAAAAAAATGTGATATGTAAATCTATGAAAAAAGGAGAAACTCCATTGATCCGTAACGATTTAAGAAACATAGCAATCATCGCCCACGTTGACCACGGCAAGACCACCCTCGTTGACGAAATGCTCAAGCAGGGCGGTATATTCCGTGAAAATCAGGCAACCGAGGACCGAGTTATGGACTCCGGCGCAATCGAAAAGGAACGAGGCATAACCATCCTTGCAAAAAACACCGCCGCACATTATAAGGATGTGAAAATTAACATAATTGACACACCCGGCCATGCTGATTTCGGCGGCGAGGTTGAACGCATACTCAAGATGGTAAACGGTGTACTTCTGCTTGTTGACGCTGCGGAAGGTCCGATGCCGCAGACACGTTTCGTTCTCCAGCGTGCACTTGAGCTTAAGCATAAGGTTATCGTTGTTGTTAACAAGGTGGACCGTCCCGATGCACGTATCAACGAGGTTATCGACGAGGTGCTCGAGCTTCTGATTGACCTTGACGCGACCGATGAACAGCTTGATTCCCCGATGATCTTCGCCTGCGGACGAGACGGAACAGCATCAATTTCGCCCGAGGAGCGTGGTGAGGATCTTAAATGTCTCTTTGACACAATTCTCGAATATATTCCTGCGCCCGAGGGAGAGGTGGACGAGCCTCTGCAGATGCTTGTTTCTTCAATCGACTATAATGAGTACGTCGGTCGAATCGGTATCGGACGTATTGAGCGCGGACAGGTCAAGGTTGGACAGGAGGTCGCGATCACAAACTTCCACAGTGAAGAAGCACCGAAGCGTACACGAATAGTTTCGCTTTATCAGATAGACGGACTGCAACGAATCCCGGTTGAAACAGCGAAGATGGGTGATATAGTCTGCTTCTCCGGCGCCGGTGACGTTACAATCGGTGACACTGTATGTTCGACAGATTGCATTGAGCCGCTTGAGTTTGTTAAGGTGAGCGAGCCGACGCTTGAAATGACATTCTCTGTAAACGACAGCCCGTTTGCAGGACGCGAGGGTAAATTTGTAACATCCCGTCAGCTTCGTGAGCGTCTTTACAAGGAGCTGCTGCGTGACGTTTCGCTCAGGGTTTCCGACGGTGACACGACCGACAGCTTCAAGGTTGCAGGACGCGGAGAGATGCATCTTTCCATCCTTATAGAGAATATGCGCCGTGAGGGATATGAGCTGACCTGCTCAATGCCGCGTGTGCTTTATAAAGAAATTGACGGTCAGCTTTGTGAGCCGATGGAGCGAGTTGCGATAGATGTTCCCGAGGGAAGCGAAGGAACGGTTATAATGAAGCTTGGTGCGCGCAAGGGTGACTTACTTGAAATGAACCTGCACGGAAGCCGCATGAGAATTGAATATGTGATACCTGCACGCTGTCTTTTCGGTTACAGAAGCGAATTTATGACCGACACGCGCGGCGAGGGTATTATCAATTCCGTATTCGATGGTTATCAGCCCTACCGCGGAGATATTACACTTCGCTATACCGGTTCGCTTGTTGCGAGTGAAGCAGGCGAAACAACGTCGTACGGTCTCTATCAGACGCAGGAAAGAGGACAGATGTTTGTTGGCGTACAGACTCCCGTATACGAGGGAATGATCGTTGGAGAATCGCCGAAAATCGGTGACATTGCGCTTAATCCCTGCAAGAAGAAGCATCTTACGGCGATACGTTCAACCGGTGCAGACGAGGCACTTATCCTCACGCCGCACAAGCAGATGAGTCTTGAGGAAGCGATTGAGTTCCTCGCTGCCGACGAGCTGATGGAGGTTACGCCGAAGTCGATTCGTTTGCGCAAGGCGATACTTGATACGTCGCTTCGCCTTAAGGCACAGGCTAAACTGAAAAAGTAATATGAATGGGAGCTGTTTTGATTTGCAGCTCCTTTTTTTGTGAGTTGACGCCTCATCCGTCTCGCTTTGCTCGTCACCTCTCCCAAAGGGCGAGGCAAGGGTAGAAGTTTCTCTCGAATTATGCGAAGTTCGAAGCGAATCACCCCAAAAAACCAAAAAATTTCAAAAACCCCTTGACAAAAAGAAAAAAGTATGATAAAATAACTTTACCTCTGCGAGAGGGTTCTTTTTTTGCGCAGATTTCGCCGCGAAACTGTAAGAGAAAACACCGCTTTCGGGAGGGAGGTACGTGACAGTAACGTCTGTCGCCATGTGTCGGCGATGCTGTCACAATTCTAACGTGCGTGGGATTACCTCGCATAATTTAATCGGGAGGTGCCGAAATGAGAGTTAAAATTACACTCGCGTGCAGTGAATGCAAGCAGAGAAACTACGACACAAAGAAAAACAAGAAAAATGACCCCGACAGACTTGAAATGAACAAGTACTGTAAGTTCTGCCGCAAGCATACCCTTCACAAGGAAACAAAGTAATAATACTGCAAAACGCGGTAAATATTGATTGGAGGATCAACTATGGCGGACAACGAAAAGAACACTGCTCCTGCTGAAAAGAAAGCAGAAAAGAAGCCTGCAAAGGACAAGCCCGGAATCGGCTCGCGTATTGCAAAATTCTTCCGCGATTATAAGGCAGAGCTCAAAAAGGTTACATGGGCTTCTAGGGAAGACACCATGAAGAACACAGTCGTCGTAGCAGTAACAATCGTCATCGCAGGCGTCGCAATCGGCGTTCTTGACTTCGCATTTACAAAAGGTCTTGACCTGCTTGGCGGTCTTATAAATCTTTAAGATATTACGGAGAATCTGTAATGAGTGATCTGTACGACGCAACCGGTGAGAAAAGATGGTATGTCGCTCATACCTATTCCGGGTACGAGAACAAGGTTAAGACGAACCTTGAAAAAATCGTCGAAAACCGTGGACTTCAGGATGTTATAGTAGACATTCGTATCCCGGTTGAAACTTATATCGACAGCGAAACCAAAAAAGAGGTCGAGGAAAAGATATTCCCGAGCTATGTGCTTGTAAAAATGGTAATGACTGACGAAACATGGCACGTCGTCAGAAATATCAGCGGCGTTACAGGCTTTGTTGGACCGGGATCGAAACCGACCGCACTTACGGAGGCTGAGGTTGCCGCAATGGGCATCGAATCGGCAGCTCCCAAGGTCGTTGTCAACTTTAATATTGATGACACCGTTGAAATCAAGGACGGCGCGCTCAAGGGTATGAAAGGCGTACTCAAGGAGTTCTCCGACGATAAAAAGAAGGTTACGGTGCTTGTCAATATGTTCGGAAGAGATACACCGTTCGAGCTTGATTCGGACGCAATAGCTCTTGTGAACGACTGAGGATATTCTCCTCAAACGTGGGAGGGAGAAAACCACTAAAAATTCTCCCGAAAATCTAATTGGGACGCAAGACGTCCCGCTACCACAATACGGAGGTG
>JAZNFB010000081.1:0-2247 GCA_045588895.1 Candidatus Flemingiibacterium sp. | reverse complement strand
GCACGAAGGTCTACCGGATGATCCATAAGCGTGAGCATAACATAGTCCTCGTCAATCATACCGGTAAGTCCGAGAAGCTTATGCATAATATACGCAAGAACACCCGCTACCGCAACACCTGCAATGTTGCCGAATATAGCGCATATGGTTTTTAAGTTCCAGCCGTTTATCACGATGAGGCTCATAAATACAGAAAACACACACACTATGACCGTCATTAAATATACATTAAAACCTTTCAATATGGAAGGTATGTAAACAAGGAAAATCGCAAGAATTGTAAATATGAGAGATATAATCGTTGAAAGACCTTTTTTCCTGCCTATTAAAACAATCAGCAGAAGGAATATCACACCAAGCCACACAAGAGACGGAATCCGGTTATGCTCAATAAACACCCACTCGGCATCCTGCCCCATAGCACCGCTTTCCATATCATATCCCGGTCGCGAGATGAGAACTTTATCCCCCACTTTAACATCGCGCGGCTGATACGCATACATATCGTCTACATCCTGAACAACCTGCACGGTATCACCCTTGTACGGACCGTTTTTCATAAGCGCGGAGAATGTTATCCTCTTGTTTGATACCATCGTCTCCCCGTCATCAAGGCTGAATGCCGCTTCCTCGACATTGCCGACCGCCGTAACCTCTGCGCGGTAATAATCCTCTACACCTTCGTTAAAACCCGCCGGACGGCAAAGAATATGCCCGATAAGAATAAACAATGCGGAAAGAATAACCGTAACCGCGTAAATAACACTCTGTTTTTTCATTTTCATTGAAATTAACCTCACTATCTGTATCTAACCTGATTGTGAATAATATTGTATCACAAATATTTTTTCTATTCAAGAAAAAAACATTAAAGCGCATTTTTCAACATAGTATATTGAAAAGCATATTTTTTTATTATATAATAAATACAGACAGGAGGGTGATTTTAAATGAAACTTACATTTATCGGTGCCGCGCACGAAGTTACGGGTTCCTGCACACTTCTTGAAGCATGCGGCAAGCATATTTTAATAGACTGCGGCATGGAGCAAGGCAGCGACACATACGAAAACGCCGAGCTTCCGCTCTTGCCTGCCGACATTGATGCCATATGCCTGACGCACGCACATATCGACCACTCCGGAATGATTCCCGCACTTACCGCAAAGGGATATACCGGTCCTGTTTACTGTACCGAGGCAACCCATCGGCTTTGTAATATAATGCTTCTTGACTCGGCACACATTCAGGAGCAAGAGGCTGAATGGCAAAACAGAAAGGCAGAACGAGCCGGGCTTGACGTATATCTTCCGGCATACACCGTTGCGGATGCAACAGCTTCTCTTGAGCAGTTCTGCCCGTTCGGTTATAATCAGCCGAAGGAAATATTCCCCGGAATAACGGTAAGCTTTTCCGATGCCGGGCATCTTCTCGGCTCATCAAGCATACATTTTACAATATCGGAAAACGGCGAAACCCGTTCTGTTCTGTTTTCAGGAGACCTCGGCAACATCAGCCGTCCGCTTATCCGCGATCCCGAAAAGCCGCCGTATGCCGATTACGTCGTCATTGAGTCCACCTACGGCGACAGACTTCACGGCGAACGTCCGGATTATATTTCTCAGCTTACAAAAATTATGCGTGAAACCTTTTCCAAAGGCGGAAATCTCGTTATCCCCTCATTTGCAATAGGCAGAACCCAGGAGCTTTTGTATCTTTTCCGCATAATTAAAGAGCAGGAGCTTATCCGCGGTTTTGAAAACTTTATAGTCTATGTTGACTCCCCGCTTGCCGTTGAAGCAACAAAAATATATCAGGATAATCTTTTCGATTATTACGACGATGAAGCGCTGGAACTTATCGAAAAAGGGATTAATCCCATATCCTTCCCGGGATTGAGATTGAGCGTCACCTCCGAGGAGTCAAAGGCCATCAATTTCGATATTGTTCCCAAAGTTATAATTTCAGCCTCCGGTATGTGCGAAGCAGGGCGAATACGCCACCACTTAAAGCACAATCTCTGGAAGGAAAACAGCACTGTGCTGTTTGTCGGCTATCAGGCAGAGGGAACACTTGGCAGAAAGCTTATAAACGGCGCGAAATCCGTCAGTCTCTTCGGCGAGCAAATTCTTGTCAAAGCGCGCATTGAATCCGTTGTAGGAATAAGCGGACACGCCGACCGTGATATGCTTCTTTCATGGCTCGGTGCTATGGAAAAACCGCCGGTGAAGGTTTTTGTGAACCACG
>JAZNFB010000080.1:0-3060 GCA_045588895.1 Candidatus Flemingiibacterium sp. | reverse complement strand
CTCACAGCTGTTGCGCTTCGCGGAGAGGCGCCGTACCGTCAGGTGCTCACTCACGGATGGACGGTTGACGGTGAGGGTAAGGCAATGCACAAGTCTCTCGGAAACGGTGTTGCTCCGGAAGAAATCATCGAAAAATACGGCGCGGATATTCTCCGTCTTTGGGCAGCTTCTGCCGATTACCGTCAGGATATGCGCTGCTCCGATGCAATATTCAAGCAGCTTTCGGACACTTACCTCAAGATAAGAAACACATCAAGATATATCCTCGGCAACCTTGCCGGCTTTGATCCGAACAACTGTGTTCCGACGGCCGAGCTTTGTGAAATGGATAAATGGGCTCTTTCCCGTCTTAACACGCTTCTTGCACGCTGCATTGAGGCATATGACAAGTATGAGTTCTACACGGTTGTCCATGCCGTACACAACTTCTGTGTTGTTGATATGTCAAACTTCTACCTCGATGTTATCAAGGACAGACTTTACTGCGACAGCGTTGACGGTGCATCCCGTCGCGGTGCACAGACTGTTATCTATCGCATCCTTGATACTCTTGTCCGCATTCTCTCTCCGATTCTTGCGTTTACAAGCGATGAAATTTGGAAGGCAATGCCGCATCATAACGGTGTCCGTCTTGAAAATGTTATGCTTAATGATATCCCGAAAGTTGATGAGACTGTTCTTGATACAGCTCTTGAACAGAAGTGGGAGCGCGTCGCGGCTCTTCGTGACCGTGTAAACCGTTCGCTTGAAGAGGCACGTGCCGCAAAGGAAATCGGAAAGTCTCTTGAGGCTAAGGTTACGATTTCCGCAAACGGTGAGGCTTATGACTTCATCAATGCAATTGACGGTCTTGACAAGCTCTTTATCGTATCGTCTGTAAATGTTACCAAGGATGAAGCACTTGGCAGCGAAATTGAGAGCATTTCGGTCAAGATTGAAAAGGCATCCGGCACAAAGTGCCCGCGTTGCTGGACGTTCTCGGAAGAAGCAGGAACAGATCCTGAGCATCCTGAGCTTTGCCCGCGTTGTACTGCTGTTGTTAAGGGGTAAGACGGTAAGTTGGTGATTGTTCAGTTTTTAACCGTTGTGCTTCTTACAGCACTTGACCAAATTACAAAACTGTGGGCTGTAAAGTCACTTCGTCCGTTCGGAGAAATACCGATTATCGAAGGTGTGTTCAATATGCGTTATGTTGAAAACACCGGCGCCGCGTTTTCCATACTTCAGGGGAAAACCGTTCTGCTCACGGTTATTCCGATTGTTGCGTGTGTTTTTATGGTTTATATTCTTTTGACAAAGAAAATAAACTCAAGGCTCGGAAGCTGGGGAATTACGCTGATTTTTTCAGGTGCGCTCGGAAACCTTATCGACCGCATTTTTCGCGGTGCGGTTGTCGATATGTTTGATTTTGAGCTTATCAATTTTCCGGTTTTCAACGTCGCTGATATATGCGTAACCGTCGGTGCAGTTCTGTTCTTTATCTACGCAATATTCTTTTATGATAAGGCAGAGAAGAAAGATGAATAAGGTTATCCTCACGGCAGAAATATGTGATGAAGGAACACGTCTTGACGTGTTCCTCTCGCAAAAATTGGATATAACAAGAAACGCCGCAGCGGCTCTTATTGAGAGCGGCGGCGTTTCGGCACTCAAAAAGAATTACAAGCTGTGCGCGGGGGATGAGATAGAAGTAACGATTCCCGAGCCACGCGAAATTGATGTTGTTCCGCAAAACATACCGCTGGACATTGTTTATGAGGACGATGATCTGCTGGTTATCAACAAGGCTCGCGGAATGGTGGTTCACCCCGCCGCAGGAAATCCCGACGGAACGCTTGTCAATGCGCTATGTATCATTGCGGAGATCGCCTTTCGGGAATAAACGGAGTTCTTCGTCCCGGTATTGTGCACAGACTTGATAAAGACACAAGCGGACTCATGCTTGTCGCAAAAAACGATATTGCACATAACGGCCTTGCAGAGCAGATAAAGGTTCATTCCGTGCGCCGCGAGTACCATACGATTGTTATCGGGAACCTGCGTGAAGATACGGGCACAATCTCAGCTCCTATCGGCAGGCATAAAACCGACCGCAAGAAAATGGCAGTTACGGAGAATAACTCAAAAGAAGCTACAACGCACTATAGTGTAATTGAGCGTTATCACGGCTTTACATATGCTTCGTGTCTTTTAGAAACCGGGCGAACGCATCAGATACGCGTTCATATGTCGCATATCGGGCACCCCGTTGTCGGCGATGCCGTGTACGGTGCGCGTGATAAGCTCGGTCTTGCGGGACAGTGCCTGCACTCAAAAAACGTCACATTTGTGCATCCGTGCACCGGGGAGGAAATGTATTTTGAATCAGCCCTTCCGGATTACTTTGAGGAAATCCTCAGAAAGCTGAGGAAAAGCTATGAATAATTATCTCCTTTTTGCATATGCAATATGGAATTTTGCCGTTTTTTTGCTTTACGGAATTGATAAGTGGAAGGCGAAAAGAAATGCGTGGAGGATCCCCGAAAAAACACTCATTCTCTGTGCTGTGTGCTTTGGGGCTTTGGGGGCATATTTCGGGATGAAGAAATTCCGCCACAAAACCCGGCATGCAAAGTTCAGGATTCTCATTCCTGCGCTTGCTGTGCTGAACGTAGCAATTATCGCCGCTTTTGGCATTGCACCCGAAAAAACTCTTGAAATACTTGAAAATCTTTAAAACAATGGTCAAGGCCCACGGTGTTGATTTAACAGCACCGTCAGCCTTGTATAAGGGGGATGAGTATGGGGATGCTTATCAGTAAAGCGTTGCAGGTGTTGTCTGCAATTTCGCTTCCTGAAGCCTGAATGAAAGGGTCAGGCTTTGTCCGTTGCGGTATACGGTAAACGAAACCGTATCACCGACGTTGTGCGAATCAATGATTTTCTTGATATCTGCAAAGCCTGAAATTTTTTGCCCGTCAGCTGCAGTGACAATATCACCGCGGCGAAGGCCTGCGTTTGCGGCGTTCGAATTTGGCGTAACATCAAATATATATACGCCGCCGCGCGTCCATGCACCTG
>JAZNFB010000079.1:0-2650 GCA_045588895.1 Candidatus Flemingiibacterium sp. | reverse complement strand
TCGCGAAGCGATATGCTAAAGCTCACCGCTCCAAAACAAAAAATTTCCGAAAGGATGATATAACATGGCATCCGTATACGGCACAAAACTAAAGCTATCAATCTTCGGCGAATCACACGGCGAAGCGATCGGCGTTGTTATCGACGGCTTTCCCGCAGGGCTCAAGCTTGACTTTGACGCTATTTCCTCATTCATGAAGCGTCGTGCGCCGGGCGGTAACTTCTCAACAAAGCGAAAAGAAGCCGATATTCCGCGTATCGTCAGCGGCGTTACAGACGGCTATACAAACGGTTATCCGATCTGCGCCGTCATCGAAAACACAAACCAACACTCGGCATCGTACCAGGACAAAATGACCGTACCGCGCCCAAGTCACGCAGATTTTGCAGCGGCAATCAAATACGGTGAGCACACCGAGCTTCACGGCGGCGGACATTTTTCCGGCAGACTTACAGCACCGCTCGTTTTCGCAGGTGCACTCTGCCTTCAGTATCTTGAAACCAAGGGTATCGAGATCGCCGCACATATAAAGCAGATACTCGATGTTACTGACCGTGCCTTTGATATGAATGTCACAGCCGAAGCACTCCGTGAGCTTAAAACTCACCCTTTCCCGACGCTTGACGATTTTGCCGCATCCGCTTTTGCAGATATCATAAATAAAGCGCAGGAAAATGGCGATTCCGTTGGTGCAAAGCTCGAATGTGCCGCAGTGGGACTTCCGGCAGCACTCGGAGAGCATATTTTTGAGAGCGTTGAAGCGGAAATTTCGCAGCTCATGTTTGCAATTCCGGCAGTTAAGGGCATCGAGTTTGGCGCAGGATTTGATTTCTGCAAAATGTACGGCTCGGCGGCAAATGACGCTTATGAGTATGCAGGCGGTAAAATTGTTACAAAAACCAACAACTGCGGAGGTATTGTCGGCGGTATGACAACCGGTATGCCAATAATCTTCTCTGTCGCAATGAAACCAACGCCGTCCATCTTCACTGAGCAGGATTCGGTTGACATGGCGAGCGGGACAAACACCAAGCTAAATATAAAGGGCAGACACGATCCGTGCATTGCAGTGCGTGCGGTTCCCGTTATCGAAGCAGGCTGTGCTGTGGCATTGACCGAGCTTGTCCTGAAGGCAGACGGGAGGAAGCTCTGATGACAGACGCAAGAAACGATATCAATTCGGTTATAAGTGATAATCTCACTCTGCTTTCAAAAGAATATACATCCGCCGAGGAACGCAGACTCACACAGCTTCGTGAACGTGCACTATATATTTCACGCAGCACATCTCTTCTCGACAGCGATAACCGTGCCGATGAGTTTGACGCACTTTTCGATGACGGTACGATTCATGAGAGCATACCCGAAACCGAGCTTCACATTGCTTCACAGATAAATACGCAGTTTTTCTCAGATAAGCTCACCGTCTGCAAATTTCTCGCCGAGGAATACCGCGCACGCAAAATAAACATTCTCGAAAAGCTTCTCGGCAATGAACCATATGCAGACACAGTCAGGATCGGATATTTCCGTAACGCCTATGCCGATGCGGCATTCCGTATCTTTTCGGGCGTAATTGAAAATCCTGCTGTAATATATGCCGAGGATTTCACCGCCGTCTGCGAGGAGGTATATTACGAGCGTGCAGATATGTGTATGCTGCCGCTTGATTCCTCACGGGATGCAAAACTCATCAGCTTCTACCGTCTCATTGATAAATATGAGCTTTCGCCAATCCTTTCATGCGATGTAACAACGCCGGACGGAAGCGTTACAACACGTTACGCGCTATTTAAAAAGTCCCCCGCGCTTCCGAAAAAAGAGGTTACCGAAAAATGTGACCGTTTCTTCTTTGAGTTCAGCCTCATCCCGAATGACGGACCTATACTCTGTGAGGTGCTCTCTGCTGCAAGCAAGTGCGGACTTTCGCTCTATAAGGTCGATTCGATTCCGCTTTCATATAACGAAAATGAGTTCTCATGTGACGTTATACTAAAGGTTGGAAGCACTGAGGGACTTGAAGCGTTTGTGCTCTTTTTAACCCTTGCCATACCACAGTACGAACCTCTCGGCTTTTATGGGCACATAAGCGAGAAATAATGCATAACATTTTTAAAAATACCAAAAATAAATTGAAAGGACATAACATATAATGAAAAAGACAATTTCTTATACAACACAGGGCACCTGCTCGCGTCAGATTGAAATAACCTGTGAGAATGACACCATTGAAAGCGTACAGTTTCTCGGCGGATGCTCGGGTAACACGCAGGGTGTTGCAGCTCTCGTTATCGGCATGAATATTGATGAAGCAATAAAGCGCATCAAGGGTATCAAATGCGGCTTCAAGCCAACATCCTGCCCTGACCAGCTTGCCATCGCACTTGAAAAGCTCAAGGCACAAGAGGCATAAAAATTCAAACGAATGGGGAGAAAAATATGACCTACCAAGAAAATTACAAGCGCTGGCTCAACAGCGAAAAGGTTGATGAAAAAACAAAGGCAGAGCTTCGTAAAATTGAGGGCGACGACGAGGAAATAAAGCTTCGTTTCATCAAACCGCTCGAATTTGGCACTGCGGGACTTCGCGGCACGATGATGGCAGGAACAAACGCCATGAATGTATACACCGTCGCACACGCAACACAGG
>JAZNFB010000078.1:0-12279 GCA_045588895.1 Candidatus Flemingiibacterium sp. | reverse complement strand
TCATCATTGTGATCTTGTAGCTTCCTGCAGGCATGATTCTGTCGCCGGTGTTAACGATTCCCGAGTCATATCGGAGCGCCTTTGCGCCTGCTGTGAGATCGGAAACGTGAATATAGCTCTCGGTCTCTGCCTCATGGTAGGCAACTGCAGTACCGTCTGCCTGTGTCCATTCGGTTTCGCCGAGCAAAGGTTCGCCGATCTGTGCTGATGCATCTGCCGCGCTGACAGATGTGCTCATCGGCAAACTCGATGAAACGAGCATTGCCGCAAGGAGCATTGATAGAATTCGCCTTTTTTTCATAAAATTAATCCTCCAAAATATTTTTACAGCAAAAGCTGTTTTTTTACTTTGATTTTACGTAAACATCCATATATGTTACAGTTACTTCCGTTTCTGCCAGAACGCTCACCCCGAGAGTGAATCGGGCAGCTTCCGGCGGAAGCTTATAAACGAGAAGCTCACCACCGGGGTTAAAACGTTCATCCTTTTCTCTTCCTTTATATTCGGCGCGACAGTCACCGACGAACACCTTTGGCGGCTCGGTGAAAGCTTTGTCCGTATAGTCACAGCAAAGCCTTAAAGTGAGCTCACTTCCCTCTTTTATTTCACCGATTGAAAACTTAAAGCGTCCTCGTCCTGCAAAGGTGAACGGCAGCTGGCTTGCCGCACGGTTCTCTTTCGCCGGAGTTCTTGCAATCATCCACGGCGGCAAGTGATCCTTCGGCGTTAAAATGTAACGCTTGTCAAGATTTTTGACCGTCTCATCGTCACCGATGGTGCTTATTGCAGTCAGATATCCGGGTCTGTCCTGAACATTTATGTCCGGCTCGTCTGTTATGATGCCGAGACTTTTATCGAAATGCTCATAGAGCCGGCTTCTGAAATAATTGTGGAAATAGATCTTATCTGCGCCCTGCGAATAAAAGTTGTTTGCGGCAGCTGCAAATGTCGCAAGTGTGGGATGGCGCACCGGAGGTGCAAGAATCGGGTGAATATCCTTTTCAAGTCCCGGCGCAAGAACCACCTTGTAAGGGCTAAGCAGCGTGTGCCAGAGCTTTACGGGAATGTCATTATCAACCGAACCGTGACGCGGAGCAGGAGTTACCATATCAATAAGCCCTTCCTGCACCCACTGCATAACGTCAAGACCGTAACATAACGACAACTCGGGCGACGCCGCAACTCTTACCGCTATTTTAAGTCCGTGTCCATACTGCTTTTCATGCTTTTTAACAATCGCAAAAACGTCGCGCATAAAAGCGTTCATAATCTCGATCCCGTCATATTCCTCGCCGTATGCGAAAACATACAGTTCACGCTGAAAATCAAGCTCGATACCGTAGCAGTCGTAACGTCCGAGCGCCTCGTCGATTACAAAGAGCATATGGTCGCGTACCTCTTTGCAGCCGTAATCGTATATCTTATCGGAATTACTCTCCATAAGCTCGGGGCAGTTTTTCACACGGCGAACTTCCGGGTGATCACGGTAAAAATCGGAAAACAAATGAGAATCGGAGTTATTTCTATCATGCATATCGTTCATTCGGAAGGATATCCAGTGATTGATTCCGATCTTTTTGAATTCCTCGTTCATTATCGCGACATGGTCAACGCCGAGGATATCAAAAACCTGATGCGCACCTTTAAGGGTATATGAATCAGTATCGGGATTTCTGTGATACCGGTCAATCAGGCTTGTGCAAACCTTCGAGGGATAAACCGTGACAGTGGAAAAAACGCAGGTCACATAGTCGGTTATATGCGTTCCCTCAAGCTCGTGTACAAAATGGATGATATCATCAACCGTACACCGCTCGGGATCAAGACCGATACCCTTTAAGATGCCGTCCGCATCCTGATTTATGATAATACCTTTTAACATTATATCACCTTGTATACTTTAGTGAACCGCCTTAACATCAACCTCGACATAGTCAACCGTAAACTTGACTGTCGAAGTCACCTCAAATACTATACGTCCATCGTTCTTAACCTCGTCCGGCACCTTATAGCAGAGCATCTTGTAATCACTCATAGCGTCAGTCGTTTCAATGCCGATAAATTCAGCCTCTTTTGAATTGATATAAACCGTCGGAGGAGTTTCGGCGTGCAAACCGTTCCATTCGGAGCTTGTAAATTTGAGAATCACATCTGCATCTTCGGGAACATCACCGATCGCAATACTGAATGTTCCGAGCTGATTTCGGTTTATTTCCTTCGGAAGCTGAGAGTTGTCCGACTTCCAAAGCTGGTTAGTATCGTTATATGTGAGTATATGGCGGCGGTTGAAGGTCATAATCTTATCATACGAGCCAAACGAGGTGAGCACGTTCCAATAACCCTGCGGAGAGGTTACACTATAAAGCGTGGTGTTGGTTGACATATGCTCAACGGGAGTCAGGCCGTAGAAATAGTTGTAAAAATAAATCTTATCTGCGCCTTGTGAGTATGCGTTTGCCGCACAGGCTGCCATTGTTTCAAGCGTGTGTCTCTTTTCGCCGAAAAAAGCACTATGATCAGGGTACGAAGCAATATTCTGCTCAATACCTGCCGCAAGCTCAACGCCATACGGAGAAAGAATCGACTTCCAAAGCTTTATCGGCATATCGAAATCGGTGGTGGTAAATCTGCCGGTGGGGCACACCATGTCGATGATGCCCTCCGCTGCCCATGTTACGACATCAAGACCGAAATCATAGCAGGTTACGGGATCGGATGCCACACGCACACCGATCTTTATCTCATGACCGTACTTTTCCTCATAAACTGCCACAAGATCGTCCACCTCACGCATGAACTCATTGAGTATTTCAAGGCCCTTGTATGAACCGCCAAGATGGAACAGTCTAATTTCTCTCTGATAATCAAGCTCGATACCGTAACAGTTATAACGGTTAAGTGCATCGTTTATCTTGCCAAGGTAATAGTCGCGCACTTCTTTATATGTATAGTTGAGCGCACGTCCCCAATTCTCGCGTACTCTGCGATGCGTTACAAGGTAATACTGAGGATTTTTATACCAAAACTCACTGAAGAAGAGGCTTGTATCCTCAGTTCTCTGTTCATGCACATCATTCATACGGAAAGAGATCCAGGGATTGATGCCAATCTCATTGAAGGTTTCACACCAAAGACCAACGTAGTCTGTTCCAAGCGTTTCGAAAATATGCTTGGTCGCAGCGGCACTGGGATCTTGTGTATAGTCAACCGCTATTTCTTTTTCTTCAGTCGTGTAATATTTTTCAAGATAATCGGTGTCAAACATGGAGGGATATACCGCAACCTGATCGTTTACATTTATAATATAGTCGGTCATGTGCGTGCCCTCAAACTGTCTTGCGTAGTCGATGATCTCCTGCTCGGTGATAGTACAGCCGGCGTCGAAAACAATCCCTTGGAAGAAAGTACCGTCTCCGTTTATCATAATGCCGCCGTTCATTTCATACCGTGCATTTTTCTCTGCGTCATAAGGCTCGATGTACATCTCACCCTTGAGCATTGATTCAAGCGCAGCCTGGGGATCGACCGGTTCTCCAACTGTATTGCCGTCCATTCCCTCGGGTATACTCTCAACCTTTACAAGCGAGAAATGGTCAATGCAGAAGTCCTGAATATATCTTGAATCGGCGCCTCCGATTATCGTAATGTTGCCGAGAAGCTCCGTAGCTTCAAAATAGAATTCAGCCTTTGTCCACTCGTTGTTTATATTGACATGGAGAGTTCTCAGCGTCTCACCGTCATCATTGCAGAAATTGACGCGGATATTGCTGATTTCATCTTCCACTGCAGTACGGAAATAACCGGTGAACTTATAGAATCCCGGCTCGGCATAGCCTCTGTTGATATATTCAATTCCCAAATAATGATACTGGGCATTGGAAACGCGGATATAACCGCCGTTTGCATCTTCGATATATTCAATTCCTCGGTTTGCCGCCTTGAAGTCAGTTAAATATTTTTCATCATTCATGGCACTTCTGCCCAAAAACAGGTTACCCTCGGGAAGCTCCTCTGCAATTGAAAGCGGCGGAGTCCACTCCTCTGTGACTGCCTCCGAATCGGAAGCAGTCGGATTTGGAGCTATCAGAAGTATATCTTCAGCGGCAACGGCACTGCCTGCAAGGATCTGTGCGGCCAAAGCTGCCGCAACCAGCGTTGAAAAGATTCTGTTCTTTCTCATGATTTTACTCCTTTTCAGTTCTTGACGATCTTGACATCGCAAATATCGAAATCAAGATTATCGGAAACGGATATTGTAATATCGCCTATTGACAGAGCTTTAGCCGCATCAACAGCAAATGAAACCTTCGTCCATTCATTGGTGATCTCACATGCCTCACCTTGTACCGTGCCCATCACGCGTACGCTGCAGGCTGCTTTGTTAGCGTTTTCGGCAATGGTGCATCCGTCCTCCGCAAATGTTATCTTGGATACGTCAACATTCGCAAGACGAACCTTTGCGCTTACCGTATATTTACCCTTCGAAATATTGCTTACCTTCGCAAGCGACTTCGAAAGAGTGATACTGCCGGATGCACTCTCGTAAGAGTCAACCTCCTCGAAAATCATAGCCGCATCTTCTCTGGTAGTCCAGTTGTCTGCACCGGGCTTGATGAGATTTGCACCGAATGTGCCGTTTTCCTTGATCTCAACAAGCGAAAGTCCTGCGATGTCAAACGGAACCGTGTCCTCACCGCCCTTGGGGAAACGCTTGAATGCAATCTGGATATAGCCTCCGACCTCAGCAGTAAAGATTGTGCTGTACGGTGTCCATTCCTCGGAAAGCACCATACTCTTTTGCTCTGGACCGTCAATATAGAAGTCACCGGCAACGATTCTTCCGTTTGCGTAAAGACGGAGCATCGCTTCATTGGAAATGTCAAGGTTACCTGCGTTTTCTTCAACAACATTCGGAATCGTTACATTAAGGTTCATCTTACCGTCGTTTACAACGTCACCCTCGCTTGTGTCAGCACCAACCATCGGCATACTGCGCATCCAGACGGTCACCTTGTATGTGCTGCCCGCCTTGAATGTAATATTCTTGTCAAGATAGCTTATGCCTGCATTTGGCTTTTCGAGGTTTGAAACGTGGATATATTCCGTCGTATTGCCATCCTCGAAAGGAGAGGTTGCAGTGATAGTGTTTGCATCAATGATCCTGAGATTTCTCATCTCATAATCCTGAATATTAAGCGAAACAGGACCGCCTCGAATCTTGAGGGAAAGCTCACATTCCTCATTGACTGCAAAGACAACGTCAATCTTACTCCAATCGTTATCGATCAGAGTCGAAGCTGAAACTCCGCCGACGATAACACGTGCTATACTTGTATCGCCCTTGTTGGTCGTACGGAACTCGCCGACGAAACGGTATGTACCCGGCATGATAGTGTAACCCGGCTCATATGTGAAGCCGTCGGTGTTGTTCTTGATATCACTTGCCGAAAGATAATA
The DNA here is from genome assembly GCA_045588895.1 of Candidatus Flemingiibacterium sp. Taxonomy (GTDB): domain Bacteria; phylum Bacillota; class Clostridia; order Oscillospirales; family CAG-272; genus Flemingiibacterium. The sequence continues at coordinate 6,821 of JAZNFB010000078.1, read as the reverse complement.
TGTACCGTCGGAAGCCTTCTTTGAGGTCAGCTTCTGTCCGTTTGTGAACCAGTACGGGAGATTATTCGCTGTCATCGCGCCCTCAATGAGGTTGCCCTCTCTGATTGCCGGCAGAGGCTCGGGACGCGCAATAGTTTCCTCGTTCGGATCCTTAACCTCCGGCTCACCGAGATACTTCATCTCAATATTGCAAAAATCGATCTCGAGCTTTGTTCCGGTTATGAATCTAACCTCGTTTATGGGAGTTTCCTCGGTGACATTCAGAATGAAAGTACCGCGATTCCATTCGTTGGTTATATAAACGCTCTCACGTTTTTTATCTGTATAGAGCTTACCGTCAAAGAGTGTTGCGCGAAGAGCGAGACTGTTTTCGTTGGTGCTGACAGTTGCTTTATCCTCTGCAAATGCGACCTTGCTAAAATCAACATTTGTCAGTCTGAAATCGGCACTGATCGCATATTTACCGGGAGCAACCGTATCCTTCTCTGCTCCGACCATATCTTTGCCAAGGCGCAGACCGCCGATCGAACGGTAAAACGCGCTCTCGGTCTCACGGGTAAGCTTACCGTCGTTAACCTCGCTCCAGAGACTTTCATCATCCTTTATAAGGTTCGGACCGTACTCACCGTTTTCAAGCACTTCAACGATTGAAAGCCCGTCAATATCAAACGGAACCGTGTCTTCACCGCCCTTGGGGAAGCGACGGAACGCAACATTGATCTCGCCGTCGAGACCTGCTGTGAATATAGCCTTATATTCAACCCATTCTGTTCCGAGAATGATGGATTTCTGAACTCCGTCACCTGTATAGAACGTACCTGCAAGAGGTTTGCCGTTTGCATATACGTTTAACATTGCCGCATTTGAAACGTCAAGATTTCCGGCATTCTGGGTTACGACCTGCGAAATCGTCACGTTGAGATTCATCTTGCCGTCATCAACAACATCCGCTTCGGTTGAAGCCTCATTCATTATAGGTGCGCTGCGCATCCATGCTGTGAATGCATATGTCTTTCCGGGAACAAATTTAGTTTCCGGGTCACGGTATCTCACGCCCGACTGAGGATTGTTAAGATTTGATACGTGAATATATTCGTTTGTCTTGGCGCCATCCTCTGCGCCGACTGTTCCCGCCGCTTCATCGAGTACGGGATTGACAGTCACCATCTGTGTGAAGTTGTAAGCCTGATCGTGCTTTAACATGAGCAGCGCCATAATAAAACCACTGCCCACATCACTGAGATTAATGAAGCGTTCAGTCTGTGTGATGCTGATATCTTTGAAAGCAAGATCCAGATTTGCATCAAGCATAAATTTTAGACTGCTCATCGGAATCTCGGTTGCAAGCTCGAGAACAAATACCGCTTCACTCCATGTGTTTGTCACATAATAGGATGAACCACCGCGAGTTTCAAGCTCCACGTCATTTGCAAAGAGAGAAAGCTTCACGTTTCCGTTTTTACCGAATGAAGCCACTGTACTCTGAGAATCATCAGTGAAAGTAACCTCGCCAAGATCGAATGTGTCAATGCGGAATGTACCGATTATTTCGTAACGTCCGGGAGTAAGAATTTCATCCTCGGTGCAGTAAATTTCAGTGTTACCGCTGACAGGCGCTTTTGCAAGCGTATATTCGGGATTGGAAGTTTTCTTGATTTCTGTAACAGAAGCTCCAACTGCCGAGGACCAACGAGCAAAATCCGATTTTATAAGGTTTCCGCCGATTTCGGTATAGCCGCCGTTTCCATCAGGTTCAACCAGGACAATCGAAAGTCCGTCAATATCAAACGGAATGATATCCTCACCGCCAACGCCATCAAAGCGACGGAATGTCAGATCAATCGCCGCGGTACGGTCGGGAGTGAAAACAAGACTGTATTCCTGCCATTCCTCGGTAAGAAGCGCAGATTTCTGTCCCGGGGATGTGGTGTGGAAATTATTTGTCAGCACAGTACCGTTTGCGTAAGTAGAAACCATTGCGGAGTTTGAAAGGTCAAGGTTACCTGCGTTTTCGTCAACAACCTTGGGCATTGTGATGTTGAGATTCATCTTGCCGTCTTCAATTATACCGAGAAAATCATCGGGGATTTCAGTATGCTTGACGGTTCTCATCCAAACGCTGAATTTGTATGTCGAGCCGGCATTCACTGCTGTTGAAGCATCGTAATATCTTGCGCCGGCTTTTCCGCTTGAGAGATTTGAAATGCTGATATAGTAATCGCTTCCGTTATTCAGGAATGTATCGGACACAAGCTCAAACGGACCGCCGTTACCTTCCCAGCCCTCAATTTCAACATACGGAGCGAGAAGCTCAATTTCAACATCGGTGAAATCAAGCGCAACAAGCCCATTGTTCACTCTGAGCAGGATATCGGAGATTGAGGTTTCACCGTTAACAACAAATTCTTTATAAAGCTCCGTCCATGCGCCTGTAATAGCAAGCGACGACGAAAGGATTGTCGTGCCCTCACTTGAATTTACAGATACCGCAAGAGATACGGGAGTGTTGTCAGTGGTATCAAATGCGCCGAGACGGTATTTTGCCTTTATGCTGTATTTTCCGGGAACGAGCGCAAGAGCTTTACCGTATGTAATTACCGTGTTTACGCCTGTTGTCGGCGCATCTGTGTGGAAATAATCAGTCTCTTTGAGATCAGTATCAATGGAAGCACCGTTGCTTGCCGTCCAAGCTTCACCGGATGCGCCCATGAGCAGAGCCGCCTCGGGATCTTCAGTATAGCTTTTCGCAATACCGTCAACCTCACTGTCATCAAAAGATGCAACACGTATTACAGACAGATCATCAATATCAAAAGGAACGATATCCTCCGCGCCTGTGCCGGTACGGAAATCAACAGTGAATTTATTTGCCTCGTTCGCCAGGTTGACAAACATCGTATATTCCTGCCACTCGGGTGTGATACGTATACAGCTGCCGTAATTATACTTAAAATATTCTGAATTTCTTACAAAGGTGTTAATCTTTGTGTCAGCATCAGCCGTGTCAATTTCATCCGGCCAATAGAATGCACCGTTTGCATAGCCTGCTGCCGAAGCCTTGATCTGTCCCCAGTTTGAAATTTCAAATGAACTCAGTCCACCGTTCTTATAATAGGGTCTGAAATAGACTGACAGGTCCATATTTCCTGCGGCAAGCGATTCGCCGGTCTCTGCAAACACCGCAGGTGCACTTCTCAGCTTCATTGTGATCTTGTAGCTTCCTGCCGGCATACTCACAGCACCCGACGTATAAGAAACAACATCCGTGTAAGGACTCAGATTTGAAACGCTGATATAATCGTCATCCTCGCCCGTAACCGATTCAACGCTCACCTCTTCGTCCGGAGGCGGAATAATTTTGGAGAGCAAAAGGTCAGCAAAATCAAGGCAAACAAGCTTGCCCGAAACGCGAAACTCTACCGAATCAAGTTTCGTTTCACCCGCAAGATCAAATTCAAGCGTCTTTTCAGTAAAGCTGTTTGTAAGCGGCAGGTTGAACGATGCTATCATCCCGTCGCTGTTTTTTGCAGCAACCTCAAGAGTTGCGGTGTTGTCGCCCTTGATATCAAAAGTGCCGAGACGGAATTTACCGCCAAGTGCATATTTACCGGGTGCGAGCGTTACAGATTTATCTGCACTGATAACGGTGTCTGTACCGCTTGCCGGGATATCAGAGTGATAATATACGCTGTCGCTGTTGCCGGTTGTGACGGTTGCACCGTTCAGCGCAGACCACTCACAGCCATCCGCGCCGGTGAGCTCAACAGCATCGCCAGCAGGAGTGTAACTTTTCGCAATACCGTCAACCGCGCTGTCATCAAACGATTCAACACGTATAACAGACAAATCGGCAATATCGAAAGGAACAATATCCTCTGCACCGCTAAATGTGCGGAAGTCAATCGCGAACTTGTATGCTTCGCTCGGCAGCTTCACAAACATTGTATATTCCTGCCATTCGGACGTGATGCGGATACAACTGCCGTAAGTATATTTGAAGTATTCCGAATTTCTTACAAAGGTGTCGATTTTAGAATCAGCATCAGCCGTGTCAATTTCATCCGGCCAATAGAATGCACCGTTTGCATAGCCTGCTGCCGAAGCCTTGATCTGTCCCCAGTTTGAAATTTCAAACGAAGACGTACCACCTGACTTATATGTAGGCTTGAAATAAACCGACAGGTCCATATTTCCTGCGGCAAGCGCGGTATTGCTTTCTTCAAACACAGCCGGTACACTTCTCAGCTTCATCGTGATTTTGTAGCTTCCAGCCGGCATGATTCTGACGCCGGTATTAACTGTTCCGGAGTTGTATCTTGCAGCATCTGTATAGGTTGCAAGATTCGACACGCGGATGTAGCCTGTGTCACTGCCTGCAATTTTGGCAATATCGTCACCGCTCTCCTGCCTCCACAGCGCATCGTCAAGCAGGTTATCCTCATAAACAACAGTTTCCTGCATCTCCTGCGCTGATATACAAAACGGCAGGCTTGACACAGTTAACGTTGCCGCAAGAAGCAACGACAAAATTCTTCTTTTCTCCATAAAAATATTCCTCCATGTTTATAGCGTGGTTGTTCCAAAGTGCTTGGTTTCCGACGGAAAATTCGCAAAAAAGCAATATACTATAGTCAATGAGGTAAAATTCTATAAAAATCCCTCAAAATACCGTCTTCTCCTACGGTTAGTATAACATAAACATCCAGCCGTGTCAATACCTTTTCTTGATTTTTCGAGCAAAAAACCACAATTTACAGCTGCAATTTCGCTGTTTTTTGTTAAATGTTTGCCATTTTACCCCAAATATTATAGAATTATACCCCATTTTTGTTTCATGCGAATTTATCCGCTTCAAAATAAAAAACCGACACCATTAAAAAGTGATGTCAGTTAGTTGAACTGGTTTTTATTTTTCCGCTTAATACCTTTAAGAACTATCTTTCAATATGCATTCAAAAGCCACAATGATGTGTATATATCCAATTCGTAAACTTATCGGACAATAGTTCGCTCACAGGCATCCCCAAAAGCGATACGCCACCCGGCAAGGATAAGCTTGCTAAGTGGCGTATTCGTATAATTTCCCACGTTACGTGAGAATGAATGGTGGAGGCGATGGATGACCGCACGGTATCACAGAGGTGGGGATATGGATAGCCTTGCCAGCACGCGTATGACAGCAGGAATGGCGACAATATCCATCAACAAAACCATCCGAAACATTAAATATACCCTGTTGCATCCACCTCACAGTGGTTCGAATTGCAACAGGGTATTCAATTATTTGCTCTTAATTATTTATCATCACCCAGTGCACGATACATGAATGTGACAATCTGTGCGCGAGTGCAATCAGCATCGGGGCTGAAAGTAGTATCGGAAGTACCGTTGGTAATACCGTTTTCAACTGCCCACAGAACCGCATTCACATAGAAAGCATCAGCTGCAACGTCAGCGAAGGGGTTCTCGCTGTCGGATACAGGAGTCTGCTGTGCACGCCACAGGAATGTAACGATCTGCGCACGAGTGCAATCAGCATCGGGGCTGAAAGCAGTATCGGAAGTACCATTGGTAATACCGTTTTCAACTGCCCACAGAACTGCATCATAGTAGTAGGAGTCTACTGCAATGTCCTCGAAAGGCATCTCGTTACTCTTGGGCTCGGGAGAACCGGCAGCACGCCACAGGAATGTAACTGCCTGTGCACGAGTACAAGTCATGTCGGGACCAAATGCAACATCGGAAACACCTGAAGTTATGCCATTTTCAACTGCCCATTCAACTGCACTGCAGTAATAAGCATCCTGCGTTACGTCGCCAAAGGAAGGCAATGCAGGCTCGACGGGATCTGTGTCTGTGTCTGTGTCTGTGTCAGTTTCTGTATCTGTATCAGTATCGGTTTCTGTTTCAACCTTTTTGAAGATAACAGTCACGGTTACATCAGAAAACGGCATCTTAAAGGTATATTCACTTTCAGAACCTGTAACTTCAATTTCCTTGCCGTGCTCATCGACAGCCTTTATAGATTCAAATTCATAACCCTCATTAGAAATTACTGTAAGCTTAATGCTTGTGCCCTTGATAGCTTTATCTTCTTCAACGGTTACCGAACCGCCCTCGGATTCAGCTATATCAACACGGTGCTTCATTCCGATCAAAAGTACTATCGGACTGAATCCACTAACGATCTTCAATTCACCGTTCACATAAACGATATCATTATAGTTACCGCCATCGGGAGCCTGTGCACCGGAAACCAGAATAACAACAGAGCCGGTGCTGCTTGTATCGGGAGTGCTTGCATAAGCAATTGTAGGCTCGGTCTTCAGAACTTCGCCCTCAGCCAATCCTCTAACAGTATAGTCACCATTGCCGAGTACGGGAGCTTCTTTTCCTGTGTGTACAGTCTTACTGTTTGCAGTAATAATAATCGTTGCCTTCTTGATAACAAACGAATATACCTTATTATCGGTTGTTCCGTCGCTCCACTGATAGTTATCCTTCAGCTCAACGGTAACGGTGTATCCCGTTTCATTTGCTGCTGTCTGCTTATTGCCGGAAACGGTATATGCAGCATTTTCGGCAATTTTGTAGGTCTGTTCGTTTCCGTTATAGGTGTAAACGGTAGTATCTGCCGCAGGCGCGGTGATCTTCTTCGGATTAACTGTTACAGTGATATCCTTTGTTGCTACTGCATGAGAAGCCGTTTCGGATGCGGTAACAGTAATAATAGCAGTACCGACCTTCTTGATAGTCAGTGCGCCGGTCGTGCTGTTGACTTCTACAACATCGCCACCGTTCTTCACGGCATAGCTGATTGT
>JAZNFB010000077.1:0-8436 GCA_045588895.1 Candidatus Flemingiibacterium sp. | reverse complement strand
CGGCGATAGTTAAATTCTGTGATTCGTCGTATACATATTTCCACGGTTCTGCATCTTGCGTTATCACCTTTGACGCAAACGCCGGTGATGTTTCCGAAACAACGAGAACCGTCCTTTACGGCAAAGAGATTGGCACGCTTCCCATACCGAGCCGTGGCAATTACAGCTTCATCGGATGGTACACTCCAAACGGCAGGGCTGTCAGTGAAACCACGCTTATTGAAGAGCTTGGAGAAATGACGCTTACTGCGAAATGGGGCTTTGACGGAATTGTTGTCTTTGATGAACTCGTTGACATTGACCTCGACTATATGTATATTGATATGTGGGTTGACGGTGTAAGCGAGAGGGCGGTTCCGGTAACCCAAGTGGGCAGCAAGGTTATTGCAAATCTCAACGCATATCAGTTTTCACTGCTTCTTGGCGACCAGACATGGCAGAAGTACGGCGGCGTATGGGCATCCAAGAGTGACGGTGACGGATTTGCTCTTCTCGAAGAAATCACCAAGGATGAGAGTGACGAAAATCTTGAAGCGTACGGTTTGAAAAAGATCGAGATCGTGGACGGTGTTCCGAGCGCTTTATACGCTGATTCCGAAACTGTGTGCTATTTCATCGACACAACGACCGAAGACAACGAAATAGTCGGTGAAATCGAAGTTCATTGCCATATAGGTATACCGAATCAAAGCGACTATTATGAAATCGGTGAGGACACTGTAATCTTTACGGATGCGCTTGGTGCCAATGCCGCCAATACAGTAATAATCTTTGATGCGGCAGAGGAAATTTGTATAATGCCTGAAGAAATCAAGTACTATGTTGCAACTGCATTTACTACGGTTGAATACGTTGATGAAACTACCAAGGTGTCTGATAATCCTGTTCTCACGGCAGTCGGTATATATGACGACGACCTTGAGTTCTATGTATATGAGGGAGCTGTTGACATCGAGACCGGTAGGATTGTTACTATCTATTCGCCTGTTAAGCTCTATGCAAACAGAGTTTACGAGACTGACGAAAACTATGTAATCGCAGTTAACGCTGACGGTGACGAATACGATGGAAGCCTTGACGCATATGGTACAAACCATGAAGGTCTCGCAATCGCTGAAGATGTCGATCATCCTTACATCACATACTGCAACACAGCACTTCGTAGTTTCATGATCTATGAGTTCGACTGTTATGTATACGCTAAGCTCGCTAAGTATGAGAATCTCGACCCTGTAGACCTTATCAAGCTTGAGTACAAGGTAGACGAGATTGTTGCGTTCAACCTCGACTACGGTTCTAACCTCTATGGTGCAGACGCTATCGAGGCTCTAAACGCAGCTAAAGCCGTTGCTTGGTACGGTGTTTCTACCGAGACCAACGTATATCCTGACACTTCGTTTGTTGACGGCTGCGCAGTATTCATGTACGATCCCGCAGACTTCGAAGACTAATTAAGTTTCTCCTAAATACAATATAAGTATTTGTCAAAGCATTTACGACCGTTCCATTTGAAGTGAACGGTCGTTTTTTATATTCACATATCCTTTTTAATCCTCTCAAGTGCGGCTTTTTCGATACGTGAGACCTGCGCTTGGGAGATTCCGATTTCGCCGGCGATTTCCATTTGTGTTCGCCCCTTGAAGTACCGCAGCTCGATGATGTTTTTTTCACGCTCCGATAAGCGTTTCATTGCTTCACGCAGGGCGATATCCTCAAGCCATGCTTCGTCTGTATTGTCTGTATCACTGATCTGATCCATAATATATATCGAGTCGCCGCCGTCTGTGAATACCGGCTCATATAGGCTTACCGGCTCGACTATCGCCTCAAGTGCCGCGCCGATCTCCTCCTTGCTGTTACCAAGCACCTTTGCAATATCCTCGAGCGAGGGTTCACGGTCAAGCTTACGTGTCAGCTCTTCACGTGCCTGCAAAGCCTTATATGCAAGATCACGTACAGAACGGCTGACACGCACCATGTTGTTGTCACGTAAATAACGCCGTATCTCGCCTATTATCATCGGAACGGCATATGTTGAAAATTTGACATCAAGCGTTAGATCAAAATTGTCAACTGCCTTGATAAGTCCTATACATCCAACCTGAAAAAGATCGTCAAGATTCTCGCCGCGTCCCGTAAAACGCTGAATTATCGACAAAACCAAACGTAAATTGCCATTTATAAGCTCCTCTCTTGCAAAGGTGTCTCCGCTTCTTGCCTTGACGAGGAGATCGTGCTTTTCTTGTGAAGAAAGTGTTTTTAAGTTTGAGGTGTTAACGCCGCAGATTTCGACCTTGCGGCTGTAGGTTGATGACTTCATAACAAACGCCTGCTTTCGTACCGTTGTTTCCAATAGGTAGTATTGCCATTTGCCGCAAGTCGTTATGCAGTCACAAATTTGTATTGTTTTGGTATTTTCACAAAAAAATCGCTCCCCATTTCGGAAAGCGAAATTCTTATTATTCATTTATGTCAACATATACTCCGTTAACGGTAACGTCCGCATCGGCACGTACAAGAACATACTTAACGCCGTCAATGATACGGGTTTCAACAAGATCGCCGCGCTCCGGATTGACCTTTATAATAACATCGGGCGTTTTTATCTCAAGCTTTTTTGTCTCAACAATATTTCTCGGATGAATCGGTGCACATGAGCCGTATTCCTCGTCACAGCGACTCTTAAATTCGTCTATTTTTTCGTCAGATACACCACAGTTCTCGAGAACCGATGCAATTTCAGTGCGGGTTATCGTAAGCTGCTCCTGCGCCTTGATAAGCTTGTGTTCCTCGATACGCTGTGCAATATCATCATGTACTGCCTGAACGACCTCATATGTACATTCCTTACCAAGCGTATTTCCGAGAACCGATTCAAAAATCATTTTCTGCTCACCCGCAGGCTTGGGAAGCTCGGTTTTAAAGAGGTTATTTGCGAAGCTTTCACTGTTATCATCTGCGTTTTTGACATAATACAGTGCATTATATATATTTGTCTGCCGTCCGTCAAAGGCAGGGAAGATGAAACCAAGCTCGGGAGCTGACACATTCCATTCGCATGAGCGTGTGTGGAAATTTTTCTTGGTTGGATCATATGCGAGGGTTGATTTTGCCTCTTTGACGGGACAAACAGCGCACATGATATAGGAGAACATTGAGGTTGATTCGTCCGATTCGCCGTCGTCACGGTGCTTTTTCGGAACATCGTATGTGTCGGTCATAAGCAGGATCAAATTGTTACCCTCAAGCGTGAGACCTTCAGCGGCTTTATCAAAAAATGTCTTTACGGCTTCCTCATCCTTGATAGCTGTTATGCGAAGCTTGGTGAGAAGTGCGTGTTCCTCTCCGGATTCAATCTGCGGTATCGAGAAGGCTATATCAACAAGGTTCTTGCCGTTTATTCCCGAAAGTGCGCGTTTAAAGATGGAAAGATACTTTTCGCTTTCCTCCTGCGGCAGCATAAAAAACGGGGTTGAAAACTCATGTATTGTTTCACGCTTTTCATTTATGTAACGTCCGCAAAGGGTTGTGATGTTATTTTTATCGGGTACGAGTCTTCGGCGAAGCTCGGCTATTTCTCTGTCTGTCATTTTAATAAAACGGGAATATCCCGACTCCTTTCGATAATTATTCATTATTCATCAGCGAAACGACTTCATTATTCTTTTTCATTAAAAATCCGCGTGTGCGTGTAATGAATAATTAATAGTGAATAATACAAAAAAATCCGTATCCTTCCGAACGCGGATTTTTGTTTGGCAGGGATAGTTGGACTCGAACCAACGCGTGCAGGAGTCAAAGTCCTGTGCCTTCACCGACTTGGCTATATCCCTTCATACCATATTAGTATACCATATCAACAAGCGTTTGTCAAGCATTTGATTTGAAATAATTGACATTGGTGCTGACTTTGTTTGTATATTTACACTTGATATAAAGAGAGATATGACTGTTTATAGAATTTACATAGGTCGGAACCATACATTTCTTACTTAATTTATGTTGAAAAATGATATTGAAATTTTATAAAAAGCCGTGTATAATATAATTAGTGCAATATGCATTGTCACGGGCGAACCGTGAAAGAAAGGAGTTTTAAAATGGATAAAGTTAGATTTGGTATTATCGGTTTCGGTAACATGGGCTCAAGCCATGCAAGATACCTCACAGCAGGCGCGGTTATGGGTGCAGAGCTCACCGCTGTTTGCGACATCAAGCCCTCAAAGCTCGAATTTGCAAAGGAAAAATATCCGGAAGTGGCACGCTTCGACAATCACATGGATCTTCTCAAGTCCGGTCTTGTTGACGCTGTTATCATTTCAACCCCTCACTATTTCCACCCCGAGATCGGTATCGATGCTTTTAATGCAGGTATTCACGTTCTTTCCGAGAAGCCTGCCGGTGTTTACACAAAGAGAGTATATGACCTTATTGAGGTTGCAAAGAAGAGTGGTCTTACATACGGTCTTATGTTCAATCAGCGTACCAATCCTATGTACATAAAGATGCGTGAGATCGTTCAGAATGGCGAGCTTGGTACTCTCACACGCAGCAACTGGATCATTACAGACTGGTACAGAACACAGTATTATTACGATTCCGGCGACTGGAGAGCAACATGGGCAGGCGAAGGCGGTGGCGTTCTCGCTAACCAGTGTCCTCATCAGCTCGACCTCTGGCAGTGGATTTTCGGTATGCCGAAGCGTATTCATGCATTCTGCCATGAGGGACTCCACCACGATATTGAGGTTGAGGACGACGTTACCGCATATGCAGAGTATGAAAACGGCGCAACAGGCGTATTTATCACTTCAACAGGTGACACTCCCGGTACAAACCGTTTCGAAGTAAGCGGCACACTTGGTAAGATGATCGCAGAGGGTAAGACTCTCACTGTTTATAAGAACTCCAAGGATTCTGCCGAGCTTATCAAAGAAGACACCGAGAGCGGATTTGAAAAGCCCGAGGTTGAAACGATCGTTTATAACTTTGATGATGAGGGACCCAAGCATAAGGGTATCACTCAGAACTTTACCGACCATATTCTCACCGGTGCTCCCATGATCGCTTCCGGCTATGAGGGCATAAACGGTCTTTCCATTGCAAACGCTATGATGCTTTCTTCCTGGAAGAATGATTTCGTTGACTGCATGAACGACGGCGAGGAATTCTGGGCAGAGCTTCAGAAGAAGATTGCAAATGCAAAGCCGCGTGAAAAGAGAGTTGTTGAGGAAAAGATCGCAGACCTCTCCAACACTTACGGCTCAAAGAAATAATCTCTCGGCTATGAATACTAAAATTCCCGGAATGGCTATTGCGCACATTGCGCTGAAGGCTTCCGACTTTGAAAAATCACTCAAGTTTTACACCGATCTCGGTATGGAACCCTACCTTGCATGGGGCGAGGGAGACAAGCGTGTACAAATGCTGAAATTCGGCGGCGGCGCAGGTATTCTCGAGCTTTTTGCAGGCGGTGAAAAGCCTGACGGTAACTATGGCAAATATGCCGGTAAATACATCCATTTCGCATATGCGGTTGAGGATGTTGAAGCGGCTTACAATACGGCACTTGCGGCAGGAGCACGTTCAAAGGTTGCACCCAAAATTGCAACTCCCGGAACTAAACCCGAAGCAATCTCGCTGAATGTTGCCTTCGTTTACGGTCCCGACGGGGAAGAACTTGAATTTTTCAAAGAGATCCGCTGATTCGGAGGTAAATATGATAGCAACTACTGTTATTGTCCACGTAAAGCCAGAGTTTGTTGAGGACTTCAAGAAGATCACCCTCTACAATCACGAAAATTCTCGCAAAGAGCCCGGCAACATCAGATTTGACGTTCTTCAGTCAAACGATGATCCGACTTACTTCACTCTCTATGAGGTTTTCGCAACGCCCGAGGATGCAAAGGCGCATAAGGAAACCGAACATTATAAGAAGTGGCGCGAGACTTGTGAGGAGTATATGGCTTGTCCCAGGAAGGGAATAGGTCACACTCCGCTTGCGTTTGACTAAATAAATAATCAAGGCTGCTTGTTTTAAATTCAGGCAGTCTTTTATTATTTTGTTAAACCAGAAATAAATTCTCAAAACGCTTGATTTATTCATTATATTGTTGTATAATATATGTGTATCAAAATTCATCCATCAGGAGGTGCGTTATAATGATTAATTACTATGTCGAAAGAAACCACAATATTGAACAATGTACAGCACCTCAACCGGGAGGGTGGATTTCACTCATTGATCCCACAAGCGACGAGATTCGCGATACTGCGGCTGAATTTGATATTCCTGTTGAAGCGGTTAAATCGGCTCTTGACCCTGACGAGCGTTCACGTGTTGAGCTTGATGACAACTATCGCATGATCCTCGTTAATATCCCCACTCGCGAAACTGACAGCACACATGAGCTTTATACAACCATACCGCTTGGAATAATTTTAACCGGCGAGTATGTTATAACCGTTTGCTCCAAGGATACACACATTCTTCGCGGATTTGCGAATGGAACTGAACGCGATTTTCATCCCGGAAAGCAGTCACGTTTCGTTTTTCAGATACTTTATGCAACCGCACGCCGATTCTTGATCTATCTGCGTCTCATTGAGAAAAAGTCAGACAGTACCGAGCTTGAATTTGGACGTTTTCAGAAAAACAAGGAGCTTCTCGAAATAATGAAGCTTGAAAAATCGCTCGTTTATTTCTCGGTTGGACTTCGCTCGAATGAGACCGTTCTTGAAAAGCTTGTACGCTCGGATTTTATCAAAAAATATGAAGAGGATACAGAGTTGCTTGAGGATGTTATTGTCGAAAACAAGCAGGCTATCGAGATGGCGAAGATAAATACGGACATTCTTGAAAGTATGTCAAACACATTCGCGTCGGTCATTTCAAATAACCTCAATGTCGCAATGAAGGTGCTTGCGATAATTACGGTTGTTATGGCGATTCCGACGATGATCTTCTCGGCTTACGGCATGAACCTCGCCGGGGATTATATGCCGTTTGCAAACAGTCCGTTTGGTTTTCCGATAATCATCGGTATTTCTGCTCTGGCAAGTATCGTTACGATGTTTCTTATTCTCAGAATTAAGCTGTTTAAATAGAAAAATGGGAGATTTTAACGTCTCCCACTTTATTTTTATATTCCGAGCTTTTTAAATTCTTCCGTGAGCTTTCCGGCAATGATTTTATGTCCGTCACGCAGAGGATGAAGCGGTTCAAGCGGTACCCAGCCATGTGAGGAAATATAGTAAATGTTATCGTTATTTTCGCTGTTGAACTTCTTAACAAAATCCGGAAGTATATCGTCCATTGCACCGCAGAAGGGCGAGAGAACGATGACCTTTGACTCGGGATTGCGTGAGCGCACAAGCTTCAAAAGTGCCTCATATTCAGACAGATATTCCGGTTTCGGCGTCTTTGTACCGGGAATACGGTCGTTTGCTCCGTGGTTAATGAAGATATAGTCGCAGGACGAATATGCGACAGGTGAGCCATCAAAATTAAAGGGATATGCTTCTGCCGCCTTTGGTACTCCGCCATTGCCGCCGCGTGTTACTCCGACCGAGCCGTAACCCATCGGATAAGGTCTGAAATTCATCGCCTTGGAGAAAAGCCACGCATATGTTGAGGTTGCATCATCCTGCCATGGGCGGTTAAGGCGTTCATCCTCATAAACCGAGTCCTCCGAAACGAGTATGCCCTCGGTTATAGAGTCGCCGATAAACTCGACAGTTTTGCGCCTGTCAGGTGTCAAATTACCGATTCCGTCAGCCACAAAGCCGACAAAGGCAACCTTGCTGTTAAGCGGAAGTGTCCAACGGTTGAGATATTCAATGCCTGATTTGAATATTAATCTGACGGTATGCGTGCCGCTATCCTTTGTGGTGATGCGGATGTATTTTTCAACCTGAGCCTCAATTCTTGCTCCTCCGTCAACCTCTATATAAAGATGCGGATGGGGAATTTCGGAATGTGAAACGTCAAATTCAAGCTTTACTGCATCCCCAATAAAGTTAAATTCAATCTGTGCACCGGCTGCTGCGGCTGTCATTGAGCGGAGAAGTCCCTCTTTTTTCACTTCGCCAAATCTGCCGGTATAGCGGATGTTTTCGTTATCATATGAAAAGAACACGGCGAATTACCTCAAATTTCAAAGTCAACCGAAACGCTTGATGCGGTAACTGCGTGCATATGCTTCTTGACAACACTGCAGTGGTATTCGTCGTTTGCATATTCACTTAAGGCATCGCGGCTGTCGAGTGTTACAGCAAGATAGACATCATATGAACGGTTTGAATGTAAAAAGTCGATTCCAACCTCGATGTCACGTATAGTCGGGACATTTCCGACCATGGACATGAGTACCTCCTTACATTTTTTGCAGGCTTTCTCGCTCGGCTCTGCAAGCTTAAAACAGACAATGTGGTTTA
>JAZNFB010000076.1:0-2837 GCA_045588895.1 Candidatus Flemingiibacterium sp. | reverse complement strand
CTCTCGAAACCGCTTTCAGCATTCTCAACACCGCAACGGCAAACGGTATCAATACTCTCGACACTGCGGCAGGCTACGGCGACTCCGAGGAGGTCATCGGAAAATGGCTTAAAACCAAGCCTGAAGCCGAGCATCCGTTTATCGTAACCAAGATTCTCGAGTTTGACCATTCTTCGCTTGATGCGCTGAGAGAATGTGTCCGCACCAAGGTCGAGGAATCAAAAAAACGTCTTGGCCTTAAAAAGATACCGCTCCTGATGCTCCATCGCTTTGACGATTATCTCTGTGATAAGGAAAACATGAGAACCGTCTTTGCCGAGCTTAAAGCATCCGGCGATATACTCTATTCGGGCGTTTCCGTTTATTCAAACCACGATTACGGTGAGGTTGCCGAGTCCGGCTTCGACGCTGTTCAGATACCCCTTAACCTTTTCGACTGCGGACAGGTTATTAACGGCGGCATCGAAAAGCTTCGTCAGGCAGGCATGATGATATTCGTCAGAAGCGTATATCTCCAGGGACTTGTTTTCCGTGATCCCGATAAGCTCGAGGAGGGCATGGAATTTGCACGCGAAACACTTGTTAAATTCCGCTCACTCTGCAATAAATATAATCTTTCTCCGGCGTCTCTCGCAATATCGTACGTTTCTAGCATCAAGGGCTTCACCAGCCTTGTTCTCGGATGCGAAAATGTCGATCAGGTCAATTCAAACGTCGAGCTGATCGGACAGACAGTACAGCTCACAGATGAGCAAATGAATGAAATCCATGAAGCCTTCAAGGATAGCCCAAGAAAGCTTCTCGATCCAGGCCAGTGGCCGAACGCACAAAAATAAAAATTTTAAAGAAAGAATTTAGGAGGACACAACAATGAATTTCCCGCTTAAAGACAAAGAAATCCGCATCGGTATTCTCGGTATGTCCGAGGGTAACGCTCATCCCTTTTCCTGGAGTGCCATGATCAACGGCTACGACAAGGCCGAAATGTACAAGTGGACAAATGAGCTTTATCCCACAATTCCGCAGAACCAGGCAAAGCAGCCCGAGCACACATTCGGCATCCCCGGCGTTAAGGTAACACACGTTTGCTTCACCGGTTATGAAGACCGTGCAATGGCTGAAAACTGTGCACGTGCGGCTCGCATCCCGAATGTTGTAACCGATCCCACCGAAATGATCGGTCAGGTTGACGCTATCATCTGTGCAACTGACATAGGCGCAGAACACGTTGAACGCTGCCGTCCCTTTATCGAGGCAGGTCTGCCGATCTTTATTGACAAGCCCCTTACTGACAACGAAGAAGACCTCCGCACCATCGTAAAATGGTATGACGAGGGCGCACACATCCAGTCTTCTTCCTCCATGCGTTACATCAAATCTGCAGAGCCCTTCTATAAGAATAACTATGAGCTCGGTAAGATTCGTTATATCGTAAGCCCGATGGCTAAATATTGGGAAACCTACGGTATGCACGCTATTGAGTATATGTATCCGCTCCTCGGCGAAGGCTTTGAGTGGGTTCAGAACCTCGGCGACCACGATAAGGCAATGGTACATATCCGTCATAAGAACGGCTGTGACATAAGCATTCCTATGGGCTACGGCTTCGCTTCCAACGGTATGACCGTTATGGCAGAGTACGGCTCTCGTGTAATCACCGACGGCGACTCCTACTATGCATTCAAGAAGCAGCTTGACGTATTTGCGCACTATCTGCGTACAGGCGAGGACGATCATCCCTTCTCCGATACAATCGAGATGGCAAAGATACTCATCGCAGGTCTCCGAAGCCGTGAAGAGGGCGGTCCCCGCGTATACCTTGATGAGATCAAGGAAAGATAAGGACAAGGTGAAAAAATGAATAATATCCTTGACCGCTTTTCTCTCGCAGGCAAAAAGGCGTTAATCGTCTGCCCCGAAAATCCTTACAGCAAGGAAATCGCACAGGGACTTGCCGCTGCAGGTGCAGAAATATGGACAGCAGGTAATGCTGACGCCGATCTTGGTGTTGCAGTTGCCGGAAAGCTTACATATACACACGGCGACACCGAATCTGCGGCAAACCTTGCAAATGAGGTTCGTGCGAAGATGGGCAAACTCGATATCGTTATCGAAAACGGTCTTTATACACCCGTCAAGGGCTGGAAGCAGACCTATAACGAAATTTATGATCAGCTCTCGAAAACCGAGCTTGGTCTCATGCTGACCGTACAGAGCCTCGGACGTATTCTCGCAGAACAGGGTCACGGAAGCGTTATCCTTGTTGCCGATTACGGTGCGCTCGTCGGTTACGATCCCGTTAACTATCAGAACTGCCCCGGCGAGAAGGATACAGATTTCTCGTTTGTCAAGGGCTTTATCTCCGGCGGCGTTGTCAACTATGCAAGACAAGCCTCCAACTACCTCGCAGAGAACGGCTGCCGCTGTAACGCAGTTGCATTCGCTCCTCTTGAAGGAAGCTGCTCCGAGGAATTTAGAACAGCTTTCACTCGCCACAATCAGACAAAGCGTCTTGCAACAGTAGACGACATTGCCGCAGCAGTGGTATTTTTGGCATCCGACGCATCCGAGTTCATCACAGGTATAACAATGCCCGTTGATGGCGGATATATCGCAAAGTGAGGTGAGCGGGATGAATACATTCGATCTTTTAAGCATGAAGGGCAAAAATGTCCTTATCACCGGCGGCCGTGCAATGTACGGTCTCGGCGCAACTCTCGCTCTTGCAGATGCAGGCGCGAATATCTACCTTGCCAGCCACACCATCGAATCAGCACAGCCCTTCATTGAGGAGCTTCGTGAAACCAAGGGTGTACAGGCAAAGGCTATCGCTTTCG
>JAZNFB010000075.1:0-3560 GCA_045588895.1 Candidatus Flemingiibacterium sp. | reverse complement strand
GACCTACGTTATGAAACACTCGTTGATCGCTTGAAAGCAGTTGCCAAAAAGCCGTAAATATAGCCCCGTCTCGCGCGAGTCGCCCCTACGAGTAGAGCGAACCATTCCAACCACCCGTAGGGGCGACCTTTGGTCGCCCGAAATAACGAAAAAAAGCACCTCTTGGCGGTGCTTTTTGTTTTGTTATTAAGAATATGGTTTTTTGTTGTTTGTCAAACCCAAAATATAATCGGTTGATGTTTTGTAAAATTTTGCGAGAGCGATCAAGCAAGGCAGTGGCAGTTGCCGTTGTTCATTTTCATACTGTGAATATGTATTTTGCTTTACGTGTAAATATTTCGCAACGTCTGCTTGTGTTAAATTGTTGTCTTCTCTTAAATCTCTAATGCGCATACTTTCTTTCTCCTGATAATTATAAAATAATAATACCACATCTCACGTTGAGATATTGACTTTTATCTCAAAATGTGATATAATTATTTTGTCGAGCTGATAGACACAATAATTATTTGGAGGAAGACTAAAATGAAAAGCATACTTGAGGAGTTATGGTATGGGAACGTTTGCCCAAGCGATGGGTGCAGGGAATTAACCAAAGAAGAAAGGGACCTGATGAGCTACGTCGCACAGCATCACGATAACTTGCATTCAACTCTGACGGACGATCAAAAGGAAATACTTGAAAAGTTCGATGATTGCTATGCCGAACTGACGGATATCAACAAACGTGAAATATTCGTGTATGCGTTTCGGCTCGGCGCGAGGATTGCCCTTGAGGTTATGATGTTTTAGATTGTATAAAGTTTAATCACCGCGGTTTTCACCGCCTCCGTTGTGCGTGGGGAAGGCATCTCGCCGCTTTGCGGCTTTGCACTGTTGCAACTAAGGATTTTTCTCTCCCTCGTCGGCGCTCGGTCGGAAAAATCCAAGTTGCTGCCACTCGATTTTGAACGCTTCATCTGCCACAGGCAGCGCGTTCAAAATCTCCCTCTCGCGGGCGCTCGGTTCAAATCTCTCCCGCAAAGCAAAAAGAACCGCTATTGCGGTGCTTTTTGCTTTGGCGGAGAAGGAGAGATTTGAATTTTCCAATACTATTTTTACCGTGTGAAAATACGTGCAATCAAGTATAGATAAACCCTTGTATTATTGGCTTTTTCGTGGGTGATAGTCAATCCGATACAATTCTATAAAAACACTTAAGGGGTAAAATAAGGGGTATAAGGGGTATAAAAATCAGCGGTCAAGGGGTACACCCTCAACCGCCTTTTTTGTTATTGGTTATTCTCAATCAAGTATTTTACAAGATCAGGCAAAATACCTTGATTTGATGTATCACCGATAAAAGACACATCAACGATCTGCGGCGGTGTGCCGCCGTTTGTGTAAAGACTCAAAACGTCCAATATCTTGACACGCTTTCGTGTGCCGTCCTTGTATGTAACGTCTGCCCATACATCACGGAAAAGCTCTTTTTCAAGCTCGGAAAGTCTTTTAATTACGTCCGTCATGTGCAATCACCTCAATTCTGTTCAATATCCTTTGCACATCGTCAAGGCTGTTCCCACTTATTACACGGATAAAAACAGCTTTGGGATTTGCTTCAAGTTCATCAACAGAGCATTCTTTTTCCACGCCGTCAAAGTTTGCGAGAATAACAAGCCGATCAGGTGAAATTTCCTCAAGCCTTTTCAATCTTTGGAGTATGCTGTTCGTCATCTGCCGCCGTTTCCTCTCCGAATATTTCTCTCTCATACATGGAAATATCCTCGATCTCGATTATTTCCTCATTTTCTAACGCTTCAAGGCGTTTCAAAATATCCTTTGTCATTTAGTCCTCGCTTTCAAAATCGTGTATATTACGATTTGGCTGTGGGTGATCTATCAAATATTGAATATAATCCAAAAACTCTTGATGCCGCTTTTCTGTTTCCTCGTCAATGAGCTTTCGTTCTTCCATTTCCTTGAGCTTCTTTAATATGGCGTTATTCATTAGTCACTAACCTTGATATAATACTTTTCCGCTTCAGCGGTGATATTGTCGGCTGTTTCTTCATAAAGCCTTGCAATGCCTGATGCACCTGCAAAAACCTGATCTTTGTCCCTGTGGTCTTTGTCTGCTCGGACGGCTCTTGTACTCCACAAAATAAGATCATTTACAGGCACGATATAAGGGAAAGATGCTCCCTTGCACTTAATTGCAAAACTTGCCATTTTTCTGTCAGCCGTATCACTTATATTTGCTCTTTCCTCGGCATACTTGCCGATAATTCTCAACATGGTAACATTATCGGAAAAGCTGTCTGCAAGGTCAAAAAGCTCATTATCTTTGAGAATGCCGCTCTTGAGCAGTTCAAGCGTGGGCATATCAATCATTGATGCGGTGGCTCTGTTGTACGGCTCAAAAATATCAATGCACTCTTGCTTGATCGCTTCAAATTCTGCCGTGGCTCTATCCTCAATACTTTCAAAAGCAAGACGGAGCTTTCGCATTTCCTCATCGTGCTTGATCGTTGCTTCCTGTTGCTCTTTGGGAGTTCTCCAACCTCTGCGGAGTTCTTCACTCCATTTCTTTTTGCCCTCAATAAGAGCATTACCGAGAGAAACATATTCCTCTCTATACTTGGGGTATGCTTTGCGTATTCTGTCTGTAAATTCCTTTACGTTTCTATACTGTGCCATTATAAAAATTCTCCTTATAAATTATTTTTTCATCATGTTTTCAAGTGCTTCAATGCGTGAAACAATCTCGACTTGCTGAACGTATTTCAAGCAATTTTGCAATACTAAACCGCACGCATTCAAGCGGATTTGAGAGGGATTTTCCTCGTCTTTTATAATTTGCCGAATAGTATCTACCGCCTCGGTCAAAGTGGCTTTCAGGGCATTGCACGCCTCGTCAAGCACCATGAAACGCCTGCGGTCATATTCTGCTTTGAATGCCTCGTCTGCAAGCCTGTTGTAAATCGTGGCTCTGCTCACGCCTGAAATTTTCTCTGCCTCTGCAACAGTTCCACAGGACAGCAGAGCGGCAAGGATTTGCTCATCTTTTGGCTTTAATTCCACCGTATCACCCCCCATTCTGTCTAAAATTTCGTGAAATTGTCAAAATCTTGCCCTGTGTCTTATCGTGTATTCGTAACGTGGCAGACGGTAGCACCTCAATTTTGACGGTGCTTGTATCTACCGCCGTATGAGCCGCAGAAACGCCCTCTCCACGCTTTACTCGGACGGTGCGGAAAGTGTATTGTTCGTCCGCTTCAAGATCGTACACGGTGGTTATATTGCCCTCTCGGATAACCTCAAGGCTTTCACTTTGATATAATACTTTCGGCTCGGTGTTACACCCTGCGAATACCAACACACACAGGCACAAAAGCAATACAAGAGCGGTCTTATTCTTCATCCGCCTGCACCTCTTTTTTTGCTTCTCGGAGTTCCTTTTTCAATCGGTTGATCTCAATTCGTTGATCGTTGCACTTGTTTTCCCATTGCCTTATTTTATCTCTCAAAAGCTCTATGAGAAGTTTGTCATATTCAGTCATCATTATCACCTCTTTTCA
>JAZNFB010000074.1:0-2139 GCA_045588895.1 Candidatus Flemingiibacterium sp. | reverse complement strand
AACGGATAACGGCTGTCAATTTTTCTGCGAAGCTCATCAAGCGGCATCGCGTGGTTAGGACCGTAGATTACTCCGTCAATCTCCGCGGGACATTTAGCCATTTCCTTAACGAAACGCTCACCCCAATCGGGATATTCG
This sequence comes from Candidatus Flemingiibacterium sp., assembly GCA_045588895.1. Taxonomy (GTDB): domain Bacteria; phylum Bacillota; class Clostridia; order Oscillospirales; family CAG-272; genus Flemingiibacterium. The sequence goes on along the minus strand of JAZNFB010000074.1, from coordinate 2,001 downwards.
TGCGGTGCCTGAGCCGACGGCCACATCTGAATATTCGGGAAAACCTTCTGCATTTCGCGCTTCATAAGCACGCAACGCTGAACGAATGCCTCACCCTGCATATCACCCGGGTCGCCTCCGGGAGGGAAGAGGATGTCAAGCTTCGGCAGGTCATCGTAAAGGCGGTGCATTTTTTCTACCGTTTCCTCGTCGGAATCCTTTGACCATAATTCGTGCCATACGGAAAGGTCGATATCGCATTTAAGGCAGATTTCGGATGTCGCAACGAGCATTTCCTTCTGCGAAAACTTCATCAGCTCATTTGTTTCCTCACGCACACCTGAGTCCGCCTCAACCGTATTCATACCGAAAAGCACGAGGTCGCGGATATAACGCTCATACTGCTCCTTGTCCCACGCATCGACAGTGTTGTTCATATCGGTGTAGCTGAGCTGGTGACCGCGGTTTTTCAACGACGGTGTTCTCGTAACGCTGATATTCTTGACAAGTCCGATTTTTCTGCCGTCAAAAACAGCCTTTCTGATAAATTCGCCGCAGCCGAAAAGCAATCCGCGCAGACGGTGTGCAGTTATAACGACCTTGTCGCCGTTATGCTCAACGCGGTATTCCTCGCTGTCGTTTGCATCCTCAATGCGGAATGCAACGTAGCTGCCGTCATATTCCGAACAGATTTCGGGCTTGAATCCTGCACGGATTTCGATTTCCTCGGCAAACATTTCTGCCGCGCGAAGGGAGATTTCATCCGATGCGACTATTTTAAAATTATCAAAAATATATTTCACTAAATCACAACCTTGATTATTATGATAATTTAGTATATCATATTCTCACTGAAGAAAACAACAGAAAGCGTAAAAAATATGATTGAAAGAATAAAAGAAAAGAACGTCTGGGATTATCTTAAGGAAACCGAACTGCCGATTGTCCTCTACGGTATGGGCAACGGCACGGATATGGTAATTGAACAGCTCGAAAAAATCGGTGTTTCTGCCGCAGAGGTGTTTGCCTCCGATGAATTTGTACGCGGTCATTCCTTCCGCGGGTACAAGGTTATCAGGTATTCCGACGTGTGTGAAAAGTATGATGATTTTGTAATCGTTGTCTGCTTTGCCGTGCACGACGAGGCGATGCTGACTAAAATCAAGGCACTTTCCGAAAAGCATACTCTTTTTGCGCCGAACGTGCCGATCGTCAATGACGGTGTGTTCACACGTGAGTTTATCGCGGAGCACGATGAAGATTTCGAGCGTGCGTACAGCCTGCTTGCCGATGATTTTTCGCGTCAGAGCTTTGTTGACGTACTCAACTTCAAGGTAAGCGGAAAGGTGGAATATCTTTTCAAATGCGAGAAGCAAAAGGAAGAGATTTATTCCGAATATCTGCAGCTTGGCAAGGACGAGATTTTTATGGATCTCGGTGCTTATGACGGAGACACGGTGCGCGAATTTCTGCAGGCAACGGACTGTGAATATGAAAAAATCATCGCTGTTGAGGCTGACGAAAAGAATTACAGAAAACTCACCGATAAAACCGCAGAGGTTAAAAATATAACAACCCATAATACTTATACTTTCTTTCTTTATTTTCTGGAACTTCATAGCCACTATGAGCTACAGGTAATTCACCACGATCTTCAGGATTTTCCATAAACACCCAAAATGGCACAAATTCAACTCTAGTTATTGGAACTCTTTCATATTCACGGTATACATATCCAATACCGATCCATTCTCTTACCTCACCATCAGTATATTTACGTACATTTTTAATCGCAAACAGCGGTGGTTTACCGCTATCATATCTTACATAATCAACAAGTAAAAAAACAACCCACACCAATATTCCTACTAAAATAAACAGTTCAACTCTTTTTTTCTTACTTATCTTTTTAACTTCTTGATACATATTAATCAGTCCTTACTTTATATATCATACCACAAAAAAGAAAGATAAAAAATATCTTTCTATTCATTAACTATAAAACTTTTTTCTAAATTAATT
>JAZNFB010000073.1:0-5793 GCA_045588895.1 Candidatus Flemingiibacterium sp. | reverse complement strand
ACGGAAAGGGTCTTGCCAAGCTCGGTGCATCCGAGAACGCTTACGAGCTTCGTCTTGTCATCGCGCTTGTAAACGAGCTTAAAGCTCTTGCCGAGGTGATCGTCTGCTTCACCCTCGATGCCAAGCTCAGCGTAGCTTACGGTGAGGAAGCCGTCCTCGGTATGAACGGTCACATAGCCGTCCTTGGTTACGGTGTCAACGCCCTCGAGAGCGAAATGGTTGGTTGCAACGATGACGCTTTCATCAATTGTATAACCGAACACGCGCTCGATTATTGTTGTGGATTCATAGAAGGTCATACCGTTGGATGCGGTTTTCGGGATGAGATATTCCGCTGTGAGCGCATTGTAAAGAAGTGCGGAAACCTCGGAACGTGTAAGCTCCTTGGTGTAGGAGAGGTCCTCAATGCCGTCGTCGAGGTCTAGCTTGACTGCTGCATCGATGTAGGTCCAGGGGTAACCGCCGTTCATCTGGATCGAGCTGTGACCAAGTGCACGCACGAGCATTGTCATTGCGTCCTGGAGCATGATTCCGCCGGTCGGCTCAAAGGTTGTGTCGCTTGTTCCGATGATGTAACCTGAAGCGTTTGCCCAGGAAATTGCGCCGCTGTAGGTTTCATTATAAAGGTCGGTGAAGGGGGAAGTATTAACTGTGCCTGCGGTGTTCTTTCCGATCATGAGTCTGAAGAGAAGCAGTGCCATCTGCTCACGGGTGACTTTCTCGTTTGGTGAAAACTCGGTTTCACTTGTACCCTTTATAACTCCGATATCGGAAAGGATTTCGATTTGTTCCGCGTATCTGTCGGTTGAAGCAACGTCATCATACGACTTCGCGGAAGCACCGGTCACCATTGCGGCAGCGATCATTATCGTCGCCAGTGAACCGGATATGAATCTTTTCAGATTTTTCATAGTTTTGGATTTCCTCCGTGATAATATGATTCACGGCTTGGCTCGGTTTGCGCCGTCCTTGCCGCGTGAATATATGATACCATACGTCGCCGAGAAAATCAATATTTTTTGTGCATATGTTATAAAACCGTTATCGAAATTCATGAATAATATATTTAATATGAATAATATTCCAATTATGTAAACGAAACGGTTAATAAGCACAAAAATATCCCTGCGCAGCCATGACGTACACAGGGATATCATTTATTTTTTTAATACTTGCTTACTTGCCGAGAAGTGTGTTTTCAACTGCCGTAAATACATCGGTTTTTGCATCCTCGGAAAGAATACAGTAAACAACGTATCTGCCGAACACCTTGACGGTTGCATTTTCAACCTTGGGAAATTCCTCGGGCATATATTCGGGCATCCATTCTTCAACGCGTCTGTTGAGATATGCTTCCACGGTTTCTTTTATCGCCTTGACATCATCGTCCGAGGGGGCTTTGAATATGCCGTATTCGTCGATGACGTTGATCTTGACGGCAAAGTCTTCAATTCCCTCAAGGTCAAGCTCCATTCGGTTTGTGATATAGGATTCTGAAATATTGGTATATTTATCGCTTTCGGGAAGAACCGCACCAGCGGCGACGGCAAGGTCACTGACTGCGATATCCGCGGAATATGAGACGGTCTCGCCGCAGGAGATGAGGAGTACTGCGGGAATGATCATTAGGGCGGCTAAAATTATTGAAATAAAACGGGTTTTCATGATAAATTTTCCTTTCATCATTTCAATCAATATAAGCGTGTGTTCGGAGATTATTGATTTCAAGCGTGAACGATTCGGTGTGCAGGTGAATACCGTCACCGTTGTGGTAGCTTTCGGGCAGCCAGCCTTCACTGTCAGCGAGGACGGAATACGTGTCTATAAACTTAACGCCAACTTCGGCGGCAACCTCAAGTATCCACTCATTTGCGGCTTGTATCTTTTCATTATTGATAGATTTAAGCGACGGATAGCTTCGCGCAACGGGGAAAATTGACTGACAGATTATTTTAGTTTCCGGGCTTGCTTTCATTATCGTTTCAAGCATACCCTTGTACTCAGCCTTGAAATAATCTTCGCCCATGAACGATACACCGTTAACGCCGAGGGTTATTACAAGATATTCGGGCTTCCCTCGTGATACCGCTTCCTCAATTGTGATATGCTCGCCTGTTTCGGGATATACGATGGTTTCAAACGAAACATTTGAGAGAGTCAGTGTTCCGCTTTGGGGAGTCCAGACCTGCTTTGTATTCTTTCCATCGGTGAGCATTCCGTAAGCGCGAAGGCCGTTTGTCGTGGAATCGCCGAGGAAAATCATTTTATCGATATAAGCACTGCCTGCATCTGCCGTCGCGCCGAGTACCGTGTCGGGATATTTTGCGAGGGTCGCTGCCCATTCGGAACTTACGTTCTTTGATGGAACTGAAACCGTCGGTTCATTCGGGGTTGTCGGTGCTTTAGGTGATGTTGTTTCGGGTGCTTTGGTCGTTTCGGGCGGAAGTGTCGCTGTTTCCGAGTCGGTCGCATCGGGCGTTTCTTCGGTATCGGCAAACTCAGCGGTGTCGGTTGGAGTGGGAAGCGTCGGTGTGTCAGTGATAAGTGAGTCCGAGCCTTCCGTTTCCACATTTGTACTGGTAACCGAAGCGCCGATTATCATTACGATCAGCACTGCGATTATGATGAAAGTCACAAAAGCCGCGATCTTATAGAGTGTCACTTCGCCGTTATTGTTTCTGTTCACGTTTACTGCTCCTTTCGGGCGGTTTTATTTGGTTTTCTTAAACTGCGAATTGTAATCGGTATTTGCGTTCTTACGGCTCTTTCTGATGCTTGTTATAATCAGCACGATGGTCGCGATAACGAAGTAAAGAACCGTAAAGATAAGTGCACGCAGGAAAACGCTTTCAACGGTTGAGTTGTTTTTGAGCATGAATATAAAGAAAAACGCAAAAGCTGTAAGTGAACCGATGAAGTGAAGCAGAAGCTTGATCGTTACAGAATATTTGATTTTCAGAATAAGGTTGAGAAGTGCCATTACGAAGGAATATGAAAAGATAATTCCGGTCAGCTTCGGGCTGAGAAGCATTTTTTCGGGCTCTGAGAAGGATTCATTCGGGCTTACGATGATAAATGCTGTCATAAGCACAAATACAGCTATTGTAAAATAAAGGCATGAATTATAGATTATACTTTTAACTTCCTTGAATATTTTTGTTTTCATTTAGAGAAGTATCCTTTCGATTTTTGCGTGCATATTTTGAGTTATTATAATAATACCACCAAAACGGAATTTTTTCAACAGTGTGTAAAGAATATTTATAAATGTGTCACTATTTGATAACATTTTCGAAAAGTCACAGCGTTTTGTCTGCCTTATGAATACACTGTATATACAGTAAAACGCAGGACTTCGCAAAAAACAAAAAATATTATGGTTTTGAGAGGATAAATTTCCGTATAACGATTGACTTTTTGCTTTTGAAAATGTATAATATAATATGTATACTTATATTTAAATGTATAAACATGAATATTAACCACTAAACATATACAAAAAGAGGTCACTTATGGAAGAAAACATCAAAGCATCGATAACCAGAACAGAGGCTCGTGAATACGTTTTTGCTCTCCTTTTCGCAAGAACATTCGCACCCGATGAAGCCGCAGACGAGTTTTATGCACGCGAGATGGAAAACGCAGAGATCGAATTTGGTATTCAGATCGATTACGTACACGACGTATTTTTCGGCATAACGGACACGCTTTCAGAGATTGACGAAAAAATCTCCGCTGCCGCCTCGGGCTGGTCACTGAACCGTCTTTCAAAGGCATCGCTTGCAATTATGCGGCTTTGTATTTACGAAATGACGGCAGTTAATGATGTTCCGAAGAGGGTTGCGCTTAATGAAGCAGTTGAGCTTGCAAAGAAGTTTGACGACGATAATGCTCCCTCCTTCATAAACGGCGTGCTTAACACTGTCGCACATTCTCTGCCCGAGCGTGAATGTGACAAATGAAACGCTTCTATATAGGCATCGACACCTCAAACTACACAACCTCATGTGCGCTCTTTGAAGCCGAGGAGGGAAGGTTTTATTCGAATGTCAAAAAACTTCTGACGGTTTCCGAGGGAGAGCGCGGACTCAGGCAGAGTGACGCTGTGTTTGCTCACGTTAAGAATCTTCCGTCGGTTACAGCCGAGGCATTGGCACAGCTTGATGCGCAGAGTCTTGCGGCAATCGGTGTTTCAGCAACTCCGAGGGACGAGGACGGCTCATATATGCCCTGTTTTCTTTCGGGAGTTGCTTCGGCAGAGGTGCTTGCAAATGCAGTTAAGAAGCCGCTTCACCGTTTCTCACATCAGGCAGGACACGTTATGGCGGCACTCTGGTCGAGTAATTCACCTGACCTTTTGGGACGTGAATTTATTGCCTTTCATGTGTCCGGAGGAACAACAGAGGTGCTTTCGGTGGGTCCTTTCGGTGTCGGCTTCACGATAGAAAAGCTTGGAGGTACAGTGGATCTTAATGCAGGTCAGGTGATCGACCGTGCAGGTGTTGCGATGGGACTTTCGTTCCCGTGCGGACCGAAGCTTGAGGAGCTTGCATTCGGGAATATTGAGCCGCTTGCCAAGCCGAAGCTTTCTGTTAAAGGCGGCGAATGTAACCTTTCCGGGGTTGAAAACAAGGTAAAGCAAATGCTCACAGAGGGAAAAAGCCGTGAGTTCGTTTCGGCTTACGTGCTTGACTTTATCGGGCGGACGATCATTGAGCTTACAAAAAATGCACTTGACGGACGTGAACTGCCGATTCTCTATGCAGGCGGAGTTATGAGTAATACACAGATTAAAGATATGATTAAAAAACACGGCTTTGACGCAAGGTTTGCCGAGCCGAAATTTTCAAGCGATAACGCCGCAGGATGTGCGCTTCTTTGTGCGGCGGCGGAGGAAGGATGGGAGTTTTGGACGAAATAATCAGGCAGACGGAAACTCCCATTATGGGAAATACGGAAAACAGCGCCGTTATGACGGTTGCACAGCTTAATGCTTACATTAAAGGGCTCATCGATTCGGACAGGGTTCTTACAAATGTAACGATCAAGGGCGAAATTTCAAACTTCACAAATCACAGAACGGGACATTTTTATTTCACGATAAAGGATCCCGAAAGTCTTATACGTGCGGTGATGTTCAAGAGTGCTGCATCAAAGCTGCGTTTTCTGCCCGAGAACGGCATGAAGGTTATTGCAAGAGGACGTGTTTCGGCATTTGTTCGAGACGGACAGTATCAGATATACGTTGAGGAGCTTCAGCCGGACGGAATCGGAAGCCTTTACATCGCCTTTGAGCAGTTAAAACGCAAGCTCGAGGCAGAGGGGCTTTTTTCACCTGCAAGAAAGAGACCGCTTCCCAAGATACCGACGCGAATCGGCATAATTACCTCGCCGACAGGTGCGGCAGTACGCGATATGATAAACATAACAAAACGCCGCTTCCCGTATGCGACGCTGACGCTTTATCCTTCGCTTGTTCAAGGTCCTGATGCACCGGCACAGCTCATCGGCGGTATAAATTATTTCGGCGCGGCGAGGAGCGTTGACGTTATAATTATAGGTCGCGGCGGCGGCTCGATTGAGGACTTATGGGCATTCAACGACGAAATGCTTGCCCGTGCCGTTGCGGCTTGTCCGATTCCCGTTATAAGTGCGGTGGGACACGAAACAGATTTCACAATATGCGATTTTGCGGCGGACGTCCGTGCTCCAACACCGTCTGCGGCGGCTGAATTGGCTGTACCCGATACGGGCGAGCTTATGCGTAAGATAAATAACATAATCGGTCACATG